>DPRZ01000113.1 GCA_003538525.1 Neisseriales bacterium | reverse complement strand
GTTCTTGGTTATTTCAAATCTGCAGATGTAACTACCACTCCAGTACCTGGTGTCAATGATCAAGTTGACATGAATGTTAAAGTAGTTGAAAATAATACTGGAAGTATTAACTTCGGGGTTGGTTATGCGCAGGGTCAAGGTGTAATTCTAAATGGTGGAATTACCCAAAGTAATTTATTTGGTTCAGGTAAGTCAGCCTCACTAAATGCTTCCACCAGTGCATTAAATCAAAGTATTTCATTATCATTTACCGACCCATATTACATGTCCAATGGAACAAGTCTTGGTTATGATATTTATGATAATTCATATACGCCAAATAACGCTGGAATTAGCCCATATTCAAATACAACTCTTGGAGCGCGAATCAGAACTTCAATTCCAGTTTCAGAATTTGATCGAATTAACCTTAGCCTAGGTTTTGAAAATAATCAAATTAGTATAACAAGTTCAACCGCTCCATTACGGATGGTGCAGTTCACCAACCAATACGGTAATTCGGTAAATGCAATTCCTTTTACCGCCAGCTGGGCGAGAAATACTACCGATAGTGCATTATGGCCAACTACTGGAGCTAATTACGCACAAACTGCATCGGTTACAGCTCCAGGTGTTGGTGCTCAATATTATAAATTTGACTCGGTTGACGCATGGTATTTTCCAATTAGTGATAATTTAACTTGGAAAACCAATGGTGAGCTTGGATTTATCAATTCATACGGCGACAATAGCCTAGTTCCATTCTATCAAAACTTCATGGAGGGTGGTCCAGGATCAATCCGCGGCTACTATATTGGTAGTTTAGGTCCGCAAGATACCGATGGTTCATCAATTGGTGGTACGCGTTGGGCATTTGTGAGTAATAACTTAATGTTCCCGATTCCTGGCGTTAAAGACGAGAAATCGGTGCGTATGAGTTTATTCTATGATATTGGTACATTATTTGGCGGCAGTCCGTTTGACTTAAGTGCTGAACAAATGGTTCGTGCCAGTTACGGTGTCGGTTTGATGTGGATTTCTCCAATGGGTCCAATTCAATTAAGCTACGCAATACCAATGTTTAGCCAACCTAACGACAATGTGCAAAATTTCCAGTTTACACTGGGACAGATGTTCTAATTTTTTCTTAACTTAACTTTATAGGAACTTTACTATGAAAAAAACCAAATTAGCAATATTACTAGGTCTAGGATTAGCTAGCTCAGTTGCTTTTGCCGATGACTTTAAACTTGGTTACATTAATGTTGACCGTGTATTTGCCGAAGCTACACCAGCTAAAGCCATTCAACAAGCGTTGAAAGATAAATATGCTCCTCAACAAACTGAATTACAAACAATGAATACTAACATTGTTAATGAACAAAATCAAATGCAAACTATTGCGAGCAAAGCAAATAGTTTCGATAAATTACCTAAAGCTGATCAAACTAAATTGAAAACTTTAGAAACTCAGTACCAAAAAGATCAAGGCGCGTTCCAACAAAAATACGTAGCTTTCCAACAAGGTTTACAAAAATCGCAAGAGTTAGCATTATCTTTATTGATGACCAAAACCAATGCAATTTTAAAAGATCTTAGCGATAAAAAAGGCTATGATTTAGTTTTAACTTCAAATCAATTAGTTTTTGCTAAAGCAAAATATGACTTAACTGATCAAGTTATGGACAAATTAAACGCTATTGATACTAGTGATATTATTAAACAAATTAATAATCCAGCACCAGCAGTTGCGCCAGCAGTTGCCGCTCCTGCTCCTGCTGCGAAATAAGAATTTGTCAATATTAAAGCCTTTGGCTTTTTGATGTGTGCAGTTATAGTGCGAATTATTTATCCTTAAGTAATTAAACTATAACTGCATCTTAATCTAAACTTTGACAAGGATTAGAATAAATGCAATACAAACTTTCAGAATTAGTCGCTAAATTTGGTGGACAATTAGTCGGCGAAGACATTAGCGTCGAAGCTATCTCACCAACCGATTTTGCAGCGCTAAATCACATTACATTCCTCTCCGACAAAAAATACAAAAAAGCCCTCGCTGAATGTAAAGCAGGCGCCATAATTATTCGCGAAGAAGATGCCGCGGATATTGATTTACCCAAAATTATTACAGATAATCCATATTATTATTTTAGTTTAGTTAGCAATTTATTTAATCCCCGTCGTAAATTAAACTCACAAATTGCAGCCAGTGCAATTATTGATTCAACAACTACTATTGCTGAAAACCCAGCAATTAGTCACCACGTCGTAATTGGTGCCAACAGCTCAATTGGACGCAACTGTCAAATTTTTGCCAATGTAGTCATTGGTGACAATGTAATTATTGGTGACAATGTAACTATTTACCCAAATGTAACAATCTATGATAAAGTCACTATCGGTGACGAATGTGTCTTCCATAGTGGAGCCGTAATTGGTTCAGATGGTTTTGGCAATGCCCAAGATGCAAAAAAACACTATCACCGTATTCCACAAATTGGTGGTGTCGTAATTGGTAATCGCGTTGAAATTGGTGCTAATACCACGGTGGATTGTGGAACTTTTGAAGCAACCATAATTAAAGATGGTGCACGAATTGATAATTTAGTTCAAATTGCCCATAATGTTAGTATCGGTGCACATACAGGAATAGCCGCCCAAGTTGGAATTGCTGGCAATACTAAAATCGGCAATTATGTAATGCTCGGCGGGAATGCTGGAATTGCTGATCATGTCGAAATTTGTGATTACACCGTAATTGGCGCAAGCTCAAACGTCGGTAAAAACATTACTAAACCAGGATTATATTCCTGCGGTATGACGGCAATGGAATACAAAGATTGGGCGAAAGCTTACGTTCATTTACGCAACATTGATAAAATGAACAACAAAATTCGGGAAATGCAAGCTAAAATTACATTGTTAGAAGGTAAATAAAATGAGTGGTCAATTTGATCTTACAGAATTAAATATTTTACAAATTATGGAATGGTTACCCCATCGCTATCCATTTTTATTAGTCGATCGGGTTACCGAAAGCGTGCCAGGCAAATCAATTCGTGCACTAAAAAACGTGACGATTAATGAGCATTTTTTTGCGGGACATTTTGCTGAATATCCAGTTATGCCTGGAGTTTTAATTGTCGAAGCGATGGCACAAGTTGCAGGACTGTTGACAATTATGAGTTTTGGTCAACGCAAAGACAATGAAATATATTTCTTTGCCGCAATTGACAAGGCGCGTTTTAAACGCCAAGTTGTCCCTGGTGACCAATTAGTGTTTGAAGTTGAATTAATGAATTTCAAACGTGGGATTGGTAAATTTAAAGCGATTGCCAAAGTTGATGGACAACTCGCAGCTGAAGCTGAAATCATGATTGCAAAAAAAGAGGTTTAATATAATGACTATAAAAATTCATCCAACCGCGATTGTGGATAGTAACGCGATAATTGGCGCTGGAACTGAAGTTGGCGCATATTCAATTATTGGACCTAAAGTAGTACTCGGTGAAAACTGCTGGATTGGTAACCATGTTAATTTAACTGGTAACACCACCTTTGGTTCAAATTGTAAAGTTTATCATTTTGCCTCAATTGGTGAAGCACCGCAAGATAAAAAATATCAAGGTGAAGATACTAAATTAATCATCGGTAACAATAACACTATTCGTGAATATTGCACTTTAAACACTGGAACGGTTCAAGGCAATGGACAAACTGTTGTTGGCGACAATAACTGGATTATGGCGTATGTCCATATTGCACATGATTGTATCGTGGGCAATAACACAATTTTAGCCAATGGTGTAACTCTCGCTGGACACGTAACAGTTAAAGATTGGGTAATTATTGGTGGTGTATCACCAGTACATCAATTCTGTGTGATCGGTGAACACGCGATGGTTGGTGGACAAACTGGTGTCTCACAAGATGTGCCACCATATACCATGTGTTCTGGCTATCGCGCTGAACCTAAGGGTATCAATAGCGAGGGGTTAAAACGCCGTGGATTTAACACTGCACAAATTGAAAATATCAAACAAGCCTATAAAATCCTTTATCGCAACGGTCTTTCTTATAGTGAAGCTAAAACCTTTATTGAAGATATGGCTGATGAAAGCCCAGAACTAAAACTTTATACGACATTCTTTAACGAATCAACCCGTGGAATAATTCGCTAATGTTAAAAATCGCAATGATTGCGGGAGAGGCTTCAGGAGATATGTTAGCCTCTTCTTTAATCTCCGCGCTGCAAAAACAATATGCGGGTGAAATTGAGTTTGTTGGCATTGGCGGACGCATGATGAGTGAAACAGGTTTTAAATCGTGGCACAATATGGAAACCCTCTCGGTAATGGGCTATATTGAAGTCATCAAATCTCTGCCACAATTAATCAAGCTCCGCTATCAGGTCTTAAAAGAGTTACTCGAATATAAACCTGATATTTTTATCGGTGTCGATGCACCAGATTTCACCTTCTTCATTGAAAATAAACTCAAACAAGCTGGGATTAAAACCGTTCATTACATTAGCCCAACCATTTGGGCGTGGCGCTATGAGCGCATTCATAAAATCAAGCAATCCACCGATTTAATGCTGTGTATTTTTCCATTTGAAGAAGCTATTTATGCCAAAGAAAATATGGCAGCCAAGTTTATTGGTCATCCGATGGCGAATGAAATCGAGATGGAAATTGATACCCCCTACTATCGCCAAAAACTGGGTTTAGCCCAAGATAAAATTATTTATACCGTCCTAAGCGGTAGTCGCAAACGTGAAGTTGAAAGCTTAGCGCTAATTTTAATTGAAACCTGTAATTTAATTCATGCCAAAATTAAAGATAGTTTGTTTGTTTTCCCCTTTGCTAATCAATCAACATTAGACATTATGCAGCAATTTCTAAGCCGCGCACAAGTTCAATTTGAATACAAATTAGTCTTGAATTTAACTCGTGATGCACTCAAAGCCTGTGATTATGCCATCGCCAAAAGCGGCACAGTTAGTCTTGAAGCCGCATTATGCAAAAAGCCAATGTTAATTTGCTATAAAATCAATAAATTTACCGAATGGATGTTACGCCGTAAAATCACGATTAAATATGTCGGTCAACCAAATATTATTGCGGGTACAGAAATTGTTAAAGAATTCCTCCAAGAAGATGCAAATCCTGTAGCGATGAGTAATTATATGCTTGAACTGCATACTAACTCAGCTAAACGCCAAGCTATGCTTAATGAATTTGAGCAATTACATCGCCAGCTTCGTCAAGACGCCAGTGTTGAAGGTGCTAAAGCAATTTTGGAGTTAGCCGCTAAATGCTAATTTGCGGTGTCGATGAAGCGGGACGCGGTCCACTTGCAGGAAAGGTGGTTGCTGCTGCCGTAATTTTAGATCCAGCCCGTCCAATTCATGGACTAAATGATTCCAAAAAGCTCAGTGAGAAAAAACGCGATTGGCTCTATCAAGAGATTCTTGAAAAAGCCTTAGCTTATGCGATTGCTGAGTCATCAGTAGCAGAAATTGACACACTAAATATCTTACAAGCCTCACTCTTGGCAATGCAGCGTGCAATTATCCAATTGAACCCACAGGCTAACAAAGCTCTAATTGATGGCAATAAAATTCCTCAACAACTCTTAATTCCAGCCGAAGCAATTATTGGTGGGGATGGTCTGATTGCCGAGATATCGGCCGCTTCAATCCTCGCTAAAGTCAGCCGTGATCGACAACTCTACGCACTAGATCAACTGTATCCCGAATATGGCTTTGCTAAACACAAAGGCTATGGGACTAAACTTCATCTGGAGGCTTTAGCTAAATATGGTCCAATCGCGGGGATACATCGGATTAGCTTTGCCCCTGTGAAGCAATTATACTTATTCTAAGCTAATGCCACTATTGTTAATAAACACATCTACTCAATGCAGAAACACATTTAATAACACTACTAACCACCTGAAAAAACAAGCTGCTAAAAAATTTTAAATACACAAAAACAACCGCTAACTTCCTGATAAAATTACTCTTATAACCAGCACAACTATAATTTAGCATTAAGTTCACCATTCGCAGGTAATGCCATATAATTTAAGTCAAGTATTTAGCACTTATGCTAAAATCCACTC
>DPRZ01000107.1 GCA_003538525.1 Neisseriales bacterium | reverse complement strand
TATCAAAAAATACAAACAATAAATTAAATAAATACTATTGTTTTAAAAAACCATACTCATAAACCAACGGTCTGAGTTTAGTTGAAAGAACCTCATAAGCATCACTAAATTTAGTAAAATCAACTGGCAACGCATCACCAGTTTCGTTACGTTTTTTTAGCGCATTGCGAATTTGATACCAACCAACATCGGCACGATTAAGCTTAAATTCTTCACGCACGCTACGTTCATCGGTATAGGCAAAATAAGCTTGCCATAATTCACGTCCAGCATCAAGTACCGCACAGGCTTCAACGGATAATTGTTTATCGGCTAAATACTGCACCATAAAATCAGACTCAAAGCGCTCGGGTGCGCCAACTTCAGTTTCCGTAAACGGGATAAAATGGTTGACAATTGACTATTTCTGATTATTCCACTCGAGATCGTTTGCACTAGCGGTTAAATTACTTCCACTAAACAACATCCAAATCAAACAGTCATTTTTGAATTCATCAGACAACTCAATGGTTGGTTGTAGAAATTGATCACGGTCGTTGAGCCAAGTCGGCTTAATCAAGCGGCGCACTGCAAATGTAATGGCAGCCTGCCAAAGATTTTCTGAGGTAACGAAGAATGCTCCAGCACTTCCAAATCCTGAGGAAAAAAGAGCAGTTAATGTGCTTGCATTTTGTAGCATGTTGCTATTGGACAACATGCTTCCAATTGCACCTTCTGCCCATTTCGTTCCACGCAAATCTTTTGTAGCAGAAGCAGGAGTAACGGCATTTTTTAATGGTAATGCATCAACACAATTTGATCTGGGGCGCTTAATCCACTCGCTCAAAAACATTTGAGATGGCAAATTATAATAATGTTTTCCCCCTATTGCATGCGTGTCCTTATCCAACACATCAACACTGATTTCTGAGAATGGCACGGAAGGCAGGGCAAGCTGGTTAGTTTTCCAAACTAAAAAACCAATCGGAAAATCTCCCTTTAGTCCGTCAAATGCTTTGCTGTGAACAATAAATCCACCTAGATATTCAGCATTCCACGCATTTCGGAATTTCTCAAAATTGGGTGCATTAACGTACTTCAATTTGCTAAACATTGCAAGGGTAGCAGTGGGCATTTCCTGTGCAATACGAGCCACAAACTGAGTGAATAATTCACGCGTGGCAAAACCATAATCGGGCATAACAGAAGCCATTTTTGTTGTCGCCACATCGGTTTTGTGCTCTCCACCACTAATGGTGTTGGTACTTCCAGCCTCGGCATACGGCGGATTAATCAACACCAATATTTTCTTACCATCAGCAATTGCTTTACGCAAGCCATCAGGTACTTTATTAGTTAAACTATAATCAATTTTACCATCATCGCCAATGTCATCATTGAGATAGTCATATTGAAAACGCTGGGCTGCAACGCAAGTTTTGGTAGCACGCATCACATCAATATCGGCTTGATCAAGAGTTGACATGTAAATATTACGCGGATTGCTATGTTTGACTTCCAAATTACCCACGCCACAACACATATCCCACACGATATAATCTTTTTGCCAATTCTTGCCTAATGTCTCCGTCAACTTATCATAAGCTTTATCCACTACCGCTAGTGGCGTGTAATATGCGCCCTTAAAACTGCGCTCATCAAGCGGAATTAAACTATCGCGCCGTTCAAGTAAATAATCACGATATTCGGCTTTAGGCGGTTTATGATAAATTGCCCAAAATCTCCGATAGCCATCTTTATTACCCAATTCAAAATTTTGACCGCCCAAACTAAAAACTGGTGCGCCGTTTTTATGAAGTAATTCGGCGGGTAAATTGTCATGCGTTGAAACCGTGCCATCGTGCATAATATCGGCAAAAAATAGCAAAGCGTAATCTTCTTCTTTAACCCCAATAATTTCACGCCCGATCATCACGACCCATTTATCAAAAACCTGTTTTAAATTATCTGGCGTAATTGGCGTACGAATAATATCCCCTGATTTAATCGCATTTTTAACCGTGCTGATAAACTCATCTTCATGTGTCGAGATTTTAAATGCAACAAAATAAGTTCCGATATAGGCTGAGATTTCAGCTAAGGCTTCTGGTGTATATTGACTAGCAGATTTACCCCATTTTACCGTTTTCTTTTTCAAAAAAGGTAAAACATCTGAGGTTTTCATCAAGGCAGCTTTTTCGGTATCAATTACCGCTAAAAACGGAGGTAATTGCTCACCTTTATTTAAGCCATCTTGCACATAATGAAGCAACTGAGTAAACATTGCATAACTGGAGTATTTGCCAGTGTCTTTAGCTTCAAACCAAATTTCATCGGTACGAATATCAATTAAGCCTTTGGTGTAACCTTTCAAACCCAGCGCTTTAATGTAGATATCTTTTACATCTTCTTCGCTTTTGACTAGTTTCAAATTCTCATATAAACTCATTAATTTTCCTTACACCAAATAATTTTCCGCCAAATTTACAAAGTTTCTTTATAACGCTTTGGATCAATATAATTTAACACCTGTTGATGATAAACACTATCACCAAACTGCTCAGCAATTAAACTTGCCACAAAACACGACAATAAAATCGGTAAGCTAAATTGACTCGAATCACTCATTTCAACCACCATCGCAACCGCGGTAATCGGTGATTGCGTAATTGCGGCTAAAAATCCCGCCATACCCAATAAATAGAACTGCGCTAATGGAACCGATGGAATTATGTGATGAATTAAATCACCAACCCCAGCGCCGATGGATAAAGCGGTTGAAAAATAACCACCAGGAACACCTGCAGACACCGAAGCTATTGCACCAAAAAATTTACCACTAGCATAATACCACGGCGCATTTTCACCACTATCCAAAAAATGCATGGTTGAACTCGAGCCATTACCAAAAGATAAACCATGGGTTAAATTCCCAATTAAGGCCACAACTAAGCCAAAGATTAAAGCATTCAGTAAATAATGTTGTTTACGCCAGCGATTAACCACCCAAGTTTTATTTACCGACATAAAGACCATTAACTGGGTAAATAATGCGCCGCCAAGCCCACAAATAGCGCCGATCAATAAAGCAATCCCAGTTATATGCCAAGTATGAACTAAATTTTGTGGATTAACCACGCCCAAATAAGGTTGATGCCCTAAAATCATATTCGATGAAAAAACGGCGAGTAGGGTTGCACCAACTAATAATGTCGCAATATGCGGACTAATTTTCTTAACATATTCTTCCACGGCAAAAATCATTCCGCCAATTGGTGTATTAAACGCCGCCGCAACCCCAACTCCAGCACCCAATTTAATTAATAAACGCCGTTTACCATCGCTAATATCGCGTAATTGCGCAAATAATGACGAGCAAATTTGAATGGTAGGTCCCTCTTTACCCAGTGACGCTCCAGCTGAAATACTCATAAATGTCAAAATTACCTTACCAACCGCCGCGCGAATTGAATAGGTCTTACGTAAACGCTCTTCATCAAAAACATCGACCGCATAACCCTGCGGCAAACCGCTCCCATCAGAATAAGGAAAATACTTCTTGAGTAAAAAAACCGTTGCCACAAAAACTAGTGGGGTATAAAAATACATCGCAATTGGATTAAAAGCAAAAAGTCGATGAAATATCCACTCAGCAAAATTTACCGCATAGGTAAATAACGCACTTGCTAACCCGACCAGCACCGCCAGCAATAAAAATTGCAACCTGAGTTCATTTTTTAATTCTGAAAATTTCACGCTTTGATTTCCTCAATTAAATTAACTACGAATTCGTCCAGCTTTTACCGAGGACATCTGAAAAATTTTACCTAAGCGTTCATAATGCAAATGAGCTAATGCGCAGGCTAAGGCATCGGCAGCATCGGCTTGGGGGGTACCAGTTAACTTCAATAAATAAACCACCATTTTTTGCAATTGCTCTTTTTCGGCATGACCATAGCCAACCACCGATTGCTTCACTTGCAAAGCAGTATATTCAAACACATCTAAATCATGTAACACACAAGCTGAAATACACGCACCACGTGCCTGCCCTAGGAGCAAAGTTGATTGTGGGTTTACATTCACAAAAACTTTTTCAATGCTAACAATAGTCGGTTGATATTCATGAATGATCTGTTGAATTCCACCAAGTATGGTTTTGATCCGTAACGCCAAACTTTGCTCGGCATTAGTTTGAATTACACCTGAAGTAATATAATTCGCAGTATTCTTATCGACACGCTCAATAACCCCAAACCCCGTATTCCGTAAGCCTGGATCTATCCCTAAAATACGCATAATTACCTCATTAAAGGTAATATTATACTTGGATTTAAGTTACGACAATAGCTAAATACACAGATTTAAGTGCTATAGCTATCCCTAATTGCAAATGTAACAATATAGTGCAGTGCAAGAATGTTTTTATTCGTTCAAATCAATAAGCGTAGTAAAATGCAGCATTAATAATAATTTGCTTATGGAGCCACTAATTATGAGCGACAAATTTAAACTCGACGAACAATTAATCAAAGATGCCCTCGCCTACCACCGTAGCCCAACCCCAGGTAAAACTCAAGTAGTCTCAACTAAACCCGTTGCTACTCAACGTGATCTTTCATTAGCTTATTCACCGGGTGTCGCTGCACCCTGTTTAGAAATTGAACGTGATCCTCAAACCGCCTATGAATATACTAACAAAGGTAACTTAGTTGCGGTAATCAGTAATGGAACTGCGGTACTTGGTTTAGGTAACATTGGTGCCTTGGCTGGTAAACCCGTAATGGAAGGTAAAGGAATTTTATTTAAAAAATTTGCGGGAATCGATGTTTTTGATATTGAAGTCAATGAAACCGATGTTGATAAATTTGTCGAAGTTGTCGTCGCATTAGAACCGACTTTTGGCGGAATTAATCTTGAAGATATAAAAGCTCCAGAATGTTTTGAAATTGAACGCCGTCTGAAAGAACGCTTAACGATCCCTGTATTTCACGATGATCAGCATGGCACGGCAATTGTTGTATCAGCTGGAATTTTGAATGGTTTAAAAATCGTTGGCAAAGATTTAACGACGGTAAAAATCGTAGTCTCGGGTGCTGGAGCTGCCGCAATTGCCTGTTTAAATTTATTAGTTAGCCTTGGCGCAGATAAAAAAAATATTTATGTCTGTGATTCCAAAGGTGTAATTCAAGATCGCCGTGAGGGCAAATTAGATTTCTCAAAACAACAATATTGCCAAACCACTGCCTATAATACCCTTGAAGAAGCCATGGATCAAGCCGATATTTTCCTTGGTTTATCGGGTCCAAATACCGCTAATCAAGAGATGATTAAGAGCATGGCACGTGACCCATTAGTTTTTGCGCTGGCTAATCCAACGCCTGAAATCATGCCAGAATTAGTCCGCGAAGCTCGACCTGACGCAATTATGGCTACAGGCCGCAGTGATTATCCAAATCAAGTTAATAATGCACTGTGTTTCCCGTATATTTTCCGTGGCGCACTTGATGTTGGCGCAACTACCATCAATGAAGAGATGAAAGTTGCCGCGGTGCATGCGATTGCTAAATTAGCGACACTTGAGCCGAATGAACAAGTCACCAATGCCTATGGTGGCGAAGAATTGCGCTTTGGACGTGATTATCTTATTCCCAAGCCACTTGATCCACGCTTAATCCACACTATCGCAATTGCAATTGCTAAAGCGGCAATGGAGAGCGGTGTTGCAACGCGTCCGATTAAAGATTTTAACGCCTATGCACAACAACTCAACCAATACGTTTATCGTTCAAGCATGTTTATGCGCCCAATTATGAACGCGGCGGCAGCCTTGCCAAAACGAATTGTGTTGTGCGAAGGCGAAGAAGAACGTGCATTATTAGCGGTATCTGAAATTAACCAACTTGGTGTAGCGCGTCCAATTTTAATTGGTCGTCCATTTGTAATTCAAAAACGCATCGAAAAACTTGGTTTAAAAATTGAAGAAGGTGTGGATTTTGAATTAGTTAATATTGAAAATGATTATCGCTATAAAACCCTGTGGCAAGAATATTATCGCATGATGAAGCGTAAAGGAGTTAGCGAAGAAACCGCGCGTGATCATATGTTAACCCGCCATACTTTAATTGGCGCAATGTTAATTTTAAATGGTGATGCCGATGGTCTAATTTGCGGATTAGTTGGTAAATTCCATAATCACTTTGAAACTATTCGTGAAATTATTGGCTATGATAATCCAAACAAAATCGCGGCGGCAATGAATGCACTCATCACCCAAAATGGTAATTTATGTATTAGTGACACTCATGTTAATGAAAACCCTAGCGCGGCTGAAATTGCTGAAATTACGCGCATGTCCGCTCAGGTAATTAGCCGTTTTGGGATTGAACCACGGGTGGCATTAGTCTCACATAGCAGTTTTGGCTCTCACGAAACTTCAACCAGTGCGCTTAAAATGCGCGAAGCTTTGGCCTTAATTCAAGCCAGTGATCCGCAATTAATTATTGATGGCGAAATGCAAGCCGATGCAGCGGTTAATCCCGAAATTTTAGCGCGTTCAATGCCCGATTCACCGCTAGCTGGCGCTCCCGCGAATTTATTGGTGATGCCAAATATCGAATCGGCTAATATTGCGTACAATTTAATGCGGGTATCTTCATCAGATGGAGTTACCATTGGACCAATCTTGATGGGTATGAACAAACCTGCGCATATTTTAACCACCATTTCAACGGTGCGTCGAATTGTCAACATGGTTGCTTTAGCGAGTGTTGAAGCACAATTCAAGTCTTAATTTCAATTTAAAAGGCACTCTAGCATCAATCGCAAGAGTGCTTTTTTACCACAGATTCCAAACCACCAGAAAAAATTAACCATTACAAATTACTAAAACCATATTTTTTGTATAACTACTAACCATTTTTGCTTTATAATAACCACTCACTAAATTTTTGGAGATAACGTTAACATGAATTACAAAAAACTAACCCTACTCATCAGTTTAATTTCAGCTAGTCTAATTGTAACGGCATGTTCGAATAAATCCAAAACGAACAGCAATTTAATTACCGTTGACATCGGCGCTGATATTTCAACTCTAGATCCACAAATGACCGAAGATGTCCAAAGCTCACGCGTGGCTTATGATTTATTTGAGGGCCTCGTGACTCAAGATCAAAGTAATAAACCAATTCCTGGCTTAGCCGAAAAATGGGATATTTCGCCCGACGGTAAAACCTATACTTTTCATTTACGTTCAGGAATCAAATTTTCCGATGGCAGCCCAATTACGGCCGCAGATGTAGTATTTAGTTTTCAAAGATTAGCCGATCCAAAGATAGCTTCACCCTATAACTTGCTCGTGAATAACATCGTTAATGGGCAAGCTATTATTGATGCCAAACTACCACCAAGTGCACTAGGCATTAAGGCGCTGGATGCCAATACCATACAAATTCAACTAAATAACCCAGATAGCTCATTCTTATCAATTTGTAGCATGCCTGATCTAGCTGTCGTGTCTAAGTCTAATGTTACTAAATTTGGCCAAGCGTGGACTGATCCCAAAAACATGGTTACCTCAGGTGCATATAAACTCGATGAACGAGTGGTGCAAGGCTATATTTTAGAAAGCAAAAATCCATACTATTACGACGCTAAAAATGTTGCGATTGAACAAGTTAAATTCTTACCGATTGTTGATTTTAATTCCTCGTTTAGTCAATACAAAACTGGCGCAATTGATATTACTTATTTATTACCCGCTGACCAATATAAAACCATTAAAGCCAGTATTCCAGAACAAGAACATACCGTCTCGTGGGAAACCATTGAGTATTATGATTTCAACATGACATCACCTAAATTTAAAGACAATCTAAAATTACGCCAAGCCTTATCTATGGCAGTTGATCGCACGGCTTTAACCAAAGAGGTTCTTGGTCAAGACCAAAAGCCACTCTATGCCTATGCAACGAATACCGTCGAAGGTGGTAAATTTACTGGGTTAGATTATGAATGGGCAAGTTGGCCACGTGACAAACAAATTACCAAAGCGCAAGAACTCTTTAAAGCCGCGGGTTATGGACCAAATCATCCTTTAGAAATTACCATCTCTTATAACACCAAGGATACCAACAAGAAAAACTCCTTAGCAATTGGTTCAATGTGGCAACAAATTTTTGGCGCACAGAGTATCAAAGTTAACTCAGGCAATCAAGAATTTAAAACTTTCTTACAAGCGCGCCATAAAGGTGATTATGATGTTGCGCGAGATGGATGGGTTGCCGATTATGACTCAGTGGATAGCTATACTAATTTATTCCTGTGTAATAATCCACAAAATAACGCCCATAGCTGCACTTCTGGTTACAACGAGTTAATTACACAAGCAAATGCAGCAGCTGATGCCAATCAACGCGTGGCTCTAACACGGCAAGCACTCAAAGCGGCAATGGATAACTATGTGATTATTCCACTGTATCAAGACACGTATTACCGCGCTGTTAATCCACGGGTTAAAGGTTACTCAATTGATACCAATCATCTTGATCATGTCATGAGCAAATGGTATAAATTCTAATTAATACTAGACAATTGTTCCCACTTAAACTTTAGTCGTTTCACTACAATGAGGAAACCAAATATGAGTATAAAAAAACTAACTGGATTATTACTCAGCCTAACTAGCCTCGGCTTAATGGTGGCTTGTTCGCAAAAACCAGCCAGCGATTTGAGTAGTAAAGATAAAAATCTAATTACCGTGGATAATGGCGATGATGCGCCAACTATTGATCCAACTATCTCGCAAGATACCACCAGTTCAAGAGTGCTTTATGATTTATTTGAAGGCTTAACTTCCTTTGATCAAAGTCAAAAAACTATCCCAGGTCTAGCCGAAAAATGGGAGGTTTCTCCCGACGGTAAAACCTATACCTTTCATTTACGCTCGGGAATAAAATTCTCCGATAGCAGCCCAATTACGGCAGAGGATGTGGTATTTTCATGGCAACGCTTGGTTGATCCAAAAATGGCATCACCATACAGTATTTTGGCAAATAACCTCGTTAATGCCAATAAAATTATTGCGGGCAAATTACCACTCGATCAACTTGGCGTAAAAGCACTGGATGCACAAACGATTCAAATTAATTTGATTAATCCCGATAGCTCATTTCTGCAAATTTGCGCGATGCCAAATGTCGCCATCATGTCTAAAGCCAATGTAACTAAATTTGGCCAAGCTTGGACTAATCCAAAAAACATTGTTACTTCAGGTGCATATACTTTAAGCGAATGGATTATTCAAGGGCATATGCTTCTCACTAAAAATCCAAATTACTACGACGCAAAATCAGTAGCGATTGAAAAAGTAAATATCTTACCAATTGTGGATACTAATTCATCACTTAACCGCTATAAAACTGGTGAAATTGACATCACTCACTGGTCTCCAGTTGACCAATATAAGCAACTTAAACTTGATTATCCAACACAATTTCACACGGTTACTCAAGAGGGATTATCTTACTATGATTTAAACATGACCTTGGCTAAATTTAAAAACAATCCACAACTTCGTCAGGCACTCTCAATGGCAGTTGATCGCCAAGCGATTGTCAAAGAGGTGTTGGGACAAGGACAAATCCCAGCCTATTCCTATGCAACCTCGACCGTGGAAAATGGTAAATTTGCAGGCTTAGATTATCCTTGGGCGAGTTGGCCACGTGATAAACAAATTGCCACAGCGCAAGAGCTCTTTAAAGCCGCTGGTTATGGTCCGAATAATCCCTTAAAACTGATGATTAATTATAATACCAATGATGGTAATAAGAAACTCGCTTTAGCGATTGGCTCAATGTGGCAGCAAGTTTTTGGCACAGGAATTCAAGTAACTCAAGCCAATCAAGAATGGAAAACTTTTTTAAAAGCGCGCAATAAAGCCGATTATGATGTTGGACGTGATGCGTGGATTGCCGATTATAATTCCGTCGATAGCTATACTAATTTATATCAATGTGGCAATTTACAGAATAATGCAAAATCATGTAACCCTGAATATGATAAATTAATTGCCCAAGCACAAGCTAGCCAAGATCCAGAGCAACGGGTTAAATTAATTCGTCAAGCCTTACAATTGGTGCAAAATGATTATGCCATAATTCCACTCTATCAATATACCTATACCCGCTTGGTTAGTCCACGGGTTAAAGGTTACGACATTGATGCTAATCACCTCGATCACGTCATGAGCAAATGGTATAAACTAGACTAAAGGAGTATTCGATGTTAAAATTTGCAGTTAAACGGATCTTAGTTTCGATCCCAACTTTGCTAGCGATAATCTCGCTGGTGTTCTTTCTGGTACACATTACCCCTGGTAATCCATTTGATGGCGAACGCGCACTCTCACCTGAGGCACTTAAATCCTTGATGGCACAGTACCGTTTAGATTTACCCATCTGGCAACAATACTTACTCTACCTGAATGATTTAATTCACGGTAGTTTTGGTATTTCAATGAAATATCTTGGACAACCGATTAATAGCTTATTATTCCCCGATAATATGGGTGGATTTTGGGTAACCTTACGTCTTAGCATTTATACGATGATAATTGCCGTACCTTTTGGGATAATTTTAGGTGCATATGCGGGTTTACACAAAAATTCATGGTTTGATAAACTGGTGGTATCCAGTAATATCTTTTTTACCGCCGTGCCAACCATGGTAACTGGTCCGCTATTTGTCTTAATTTTGGCGGTAACCTTACAACTCTTTCCAGCTGGTGGTTGGGGTGATGGCGATTTCGCGCATTTATTTTTACCTGTGCTGGTGTTGGTGTTAGCTTACTCGCCAACCATCGCCTTTGTAACCCGTGGTAGCATTATCGATGTACTAAATTCTAACTACATTCGCACCGCTCGTGCCAAAGGTTTGCCAACCAAAAAAATCTTGTTTAAACATGCTATTAAGCCTGCAATTCTGCCCGTGATTTCATTATTGGGTCCGATGTTTGCTGGGATTTTGGTGGGTGCAGTTGTAACCGAACAAATTTTCACCTTACCCGGACTTGGGGTTTTAACCACCAACGCCGCCACCAATCGTGATTATAATATGATTATGGCAATTACTATTTTAGGTAGTATTTTAACGATCGTATTTAATATTATCGTTGATTTACTCTATATGCTCCTTGACCCTAAAATTAAACAATAGGATAAAATTAAATGTTTGTAAAAGCAAAAAACCTCAATCTCGACACGCCAAAAACTAAAGGTTTCTGGTTAAGTGTTTTCAGTCGCTTAGCGCGAAATAAATTAGCCATGACTAGCGGTTGCATTATCGTGGTACTGACGCTGTTGTGTATTATAGTGCCAATGTTTAGCTCAGTGGCATACGATAAAACCGATTGGGGGCAAATTATGCAATCTCCAAGTGCGGCGCATTGGTTTGGTACCGATAGCCTAGGCCGTGATCTTTTTGTACGCTGTTTCATTGGTGGACGGATTACTTTTGAAATCGCCTTTGCCGCAGCCTTTGTGGTGTTATTAGTTGGAATCTTCTATGGTGCGATTGCGGGCTATGTCGGTGGCAAACTCGATACCATTATGATGCGGATTGTCGATGTACTCTACGGTATTCCATTTCTATTTTTCTGTATCTTACTGATTACCCTTTTTGGTAACAGCATGGCGCTCTCATTTGTCGCAATTGCCGCAATTTCTTGGCTGGATATGTCACGGATTGTCCGCGGGCAAACCCTCAGCATTAAGCACAAAGAATTTGTGGAAGCGGCGATGATTTCTGGGGTAAGTAATTTTAAAATTATTACCCGTCATGTAATTCCTAATTTACTCGGAATTGTGATTGTCTATGCCGCGCTAACGGTACCGAATATGATCGTCATGTCGGCGGTGTTAAGCTTTTTCGGACTAGGCGTTACCGAACCAATGACCTCATGGGGCTTATTGATTTCCGATGGTGCGCAAAATATGCAAGCCTGGTGGTTGCTACTATCTCCAGCCACCTTGATGGTTATCACTCTACTTTCATTCGCATTCTTAGCCAATGGCTTACGCGACGCTTTAGATCCACGTTAGGAGCACTCAATGACTGCAAAAAAAATCCCTCTCTTAGATGTCCGCAATTTAACCGTGGAATTCAAAGTTCAAGATGGTTTAGTCCGTGCTGTTAATGGACTATCATTTAAAGTCTATGATGGCGACATTATTGGTATCGTTGGTGAATCGGGTTCTGGCAAAAGCCAATCCATGCTCGCGATTATGGGGTTACTCGCTGGCAACGGTAAAATTAGTGGCTCGGTTAAATTTATGGGGCAAGAATTAGTTGGGATTAGCACCGCCAAGTTAAATAAAATCCGCGGGGATAAAATGGCGATGATTTTTCAAGACCCAATGACCTCACTCAATCCATACCTAAAAATCAGCTCGCAAATGACCGAAGTGCTGATGCTGCATAAAAATATGTCTTACAAAGATGCGTTGGCAGAATCAATTAAGATGCTCGATCGGGTAAAAATCCCCGATGCTAAAAATCGGGTTCACCTTTATCCACATGAATTTTCGGGTGGAATGCGCCAACGGGTGATGATAGCAATGTCACTCCTAACTAAGCCAAAATTACTCATTGCCGATGAGCCAACTACTGCACTCGATGTAACGGTACAAGCGCAAATTTTAGAATTACTCCGTGATCTACGTAAAGAATTTGGCATGACGATTATTTTCATTACCCATGATATGGGCGTAGTGGCAAATTTATGTGATCGGGTCAATGTGATGTACGGTGGCTGGCTAATGGAAACCGCCGCGATTCAAATTATTTTCAAAAATCCAATTCATCCTTATACGCAGGCCTTATTGGCAACCATTCCGAGTTTGGATCATGATGTGGATAAACTTAAAACCATTCCGGGTGAACCGCCGAATTTATTGCAATTACCCGCAGGTTGTCCATTCCAAGAACGTTGCAGCCAAGTTAGTGCGGCCTGCACCCAAAATATCCCACTACGCCGCGTCGAAAATCGCCATGTGGTTAAATGTGCCAATTCAAACGGAGTTGCATTATGAAAAAAATTCTTGAAGTTAAAAATTTAAAGGTTCATTTTGAACTCAGTAGTGGCTTATTTAAGCCCAAAAAAGTTGTTCATGCCGTCGATGGTATCGATTTTGAAGTCTTTGAGGGCGAAACTTTAGGTATCGTCGGCGAATCTGGCTGTGGCAAATCTTCATTGGCACGCGCATTATGTGGTCTAAATAAAATCACTTCAGGCAGCGCACTCTTTAATGGCATTGATTTGGCCAAAGCCACTGCCAAACAATGGGACGAAGTCCATAAGCAAATGCAATTTATTTTTCAAGACCCTGTCGCTGCACTCGATCCACGCATGACGGTTGCCGAAATTATTGCCGAACCATTGGTAACCCTTTACCCAAACATGAAACAGACCGAAGTCATGGAAAAAGTCTTTAGCACCATGAAGTTAGTTGGGCTGAGTCAAAATCAAGTTAATCGCTATCCACAAGAGTTTTCGGGTGGTCAATGCCAACGGATCGGAATTGCTCGAGCGTTAATTCTCGAACCCAAAGTGTTGATTTGTGATGAGTCGGTGAGTGCCTTGGATGTTTCAATCAAAGCGCAAATAATTAACTTACTCCAAGAGTTACAGCAAAAATTGAAACTCACAATCTTATTTATTTCACATGATTTAGGCGTGATTAAACATATTTGCAATCGGATTTTGGTGATGTATCTGGGTAATATTATGGAACTTGGCGCTAAAAAAACCATTTATAGCGATCCATTACACCCCTACACCAAAGCGTTGCTATCCGCAGTGCCCGTAGCCAATCCAGAGCTCGAAAAGGCTAAGGTCATTCAATTACTCGAAGGTGAACTCCCATCTCCAGTTAATCCACCACATGGCTGTGTATTTCATACTCGCTGCCCGCTTGCAAGTGAAGCGTGTAGCCTATCTCGCCCAACTGAAAAAATTGTCCGTGAACACTCGGTAAGCTGCTTTAAAGTCAACTAAGCTTTATCCATTTAGCCACAGTTGCACTCTTTCAACTAATTATGCTCAATCAGATTTTAGATTGAGCATAATTCAAACGATTCTTGCTAATTAAAAAATCCCGAAAAATTTCTGGACTCTAAATAAACTACCAATAAGAACTTAATGTACAAACAAATGTTGGTAATTCATAAAAATTCTTATAACTTTCCCATGGCCACTCACAGTTTGGCACAGTTATACCATAAGGAGCTGGCATTCCTGATGTATAGCTTTCAGGATTTAAACTCAGGTAAGTATTCTGCCCTGGATAGGTATAACCATTTAAGGTAAAAGGATTTATCGGTGAACCATTGACAAATAGCAAATTACCATTAATTATTAATCCACTCATATAACTATTATTGCCTGTTGGATTAATTGAGGTTAAAGTCACATTCAAAATTGCTGCGGCCCACTTATATGGATCACCATCTGGATTACTAGGATAATTCCAGCGCGCATTTTCAGTATTTATACTTTCACCATTAATTTGAACTATATCCAGATTTGGGTTATACGATATTCCAATCGTATTGGTATCATAATCATTACTATTCTGAATCGGATTAATACCAAATGAAGCAATAAACCCATCAGGGAATGTTGCCTGAAATGCTGCTGCTACAGTAACATAATTATAACTGGTCGCATTACCAAATCCACCAGCACTAATTGACGCATATTGATTACCAGCAACTAAAGTTCCTCCATCATAGAAGCTGGTGCCAACCCCAAAATTATTTGCATTAGGTGACGCCATATAAGTCATTGGACTCGCTGCTGCCTGAGGATTATTACTAAAAGAAACAATCGTCCAAGCGTTGCCAGCTAAATTAGCATAAGTTAATGAATGAGCGGCAAGGTAGCCAAAATTTTCAACTGAACCACTATAACTCACCATATTATTATTGATGCTTCCTGAAACGTCTGACTGATAAAAACTAGTTTGCCAGTTTCCACACATTAAATATGGTGTGCCTT
>DPRZ01000089.1 GCA_003538525.1 Neisseriales bacterium | reverse complement strand
TTTCGGCGGGATTTAGGATGTTGGCAGTGGCTGATTATGCCGAGTGTTTAATGAGTTGCGGTAAGCCAGATGCTGATTATTTGGCAATTTATACGCAGCAAAAATTGCAGGTGAGTTTGCTGGCTGAAAATATTCATAATTCCATTTATTGGCTTAAGCTTTATCATGAGCAGCCGAATTTTAGCTATCCATGTCGTTTAGCCACGCTCGCCGAACAGGAAATTCATTTAAGTGGTTATTCAATTTGATCGTTAATTTAAATTAGTAATTTTTTCTAATGGTAACTATAATTAGGTCTGAGGTGAGATTCTTGGATTGATTTCAAATTTATGTAGGATGATTAAGTTTAGGGAGAAGAAAATGAACATTGTTATTTTAGATCAAGCTACTATTAGCTGTGGTGATGAAATTGATTTTAGTGCTTTTCATAAATTGGGTACTACCACACTGTATGCTAATTTGAGTGCGCCAAGTGAGATAATTGCTGCAACTCAAAATGCACAAGTTATTGTGCTAAATAAAGTTAATTTGGATGCAGCTTTGATTGCGCAATTATCCTCGACAATTAAGCTAATTGCAATTACGGCAACTGGTTATGACAATGTTGATGTGGTTGCAGCGACTAAACGTGGTATAAAAGTGTGTAATGTACCTGGTTATGGAACCAATGCAGTTGCGCAATTAGCCGTGTGTTTGATGTTGAATTGTGCCACTCAATTTGTACCGCAATTAGATTATATGCGTGAGCAGGGCTGGAATAAGCAAGCTGGTTTAGCTATCCAAATGCATGAATTAGCTGGTAAGACGCTGGGTGTAGTTGGTTTGGGTGAAATTGGTGCGGCTATCGCTCGCTTGGGTTTAGCCTTGGGTATGCAGGTAATTGCCTATAATCGCAGCGCCAAACATATTGCTGATGTGGAGCTAGTTTCATTGGAACAATTGGCGGCTCAAGCTGATTTTGTCTCGCTGAGCTGTGCCTTAACTGCTGATACGCAGAAAATAATCAATGCGGACTTTTTAGCACTGATGAAGCCAAATGCATATTTGATTAATACTGCGCGAGGTGGCTTAATTGATGAAGCTGCGTTAGTGAGTGCTTTGCAGAATAAACAAATTGCTGGTGCAGCATTAGATGTTTTATGTGCTGAGCCGCCTGCTGCAGATCATCCGCTATTAAGTTTGGCAAATGTGATTTTAACTCCGCATATTGGTTGGGCGCCAATTGAAGCGCGGCAACGCTGCGTGGATATTAGTGAGAGTAATATTAATAGTTTTATCTATGGCAATCCGCTTAATTTATTGAATTAAGTCAATGCTAAATAATTTGTAGCTAGTTTGCAAAACGCTGGTGAGGTTGTATAGTATAATTGCGCATAACATTAATTTAAATGGTGACAATCATGCTTAAACAGGTAATTTTAATTGATTCAGTTGGACAACAAAAAATTATAGCGAGTATTAAATTTCGCTTTACCTACGCTAATGGTGGGCAAATTAATCTTGAATTAGCACGGCAATGGCACGAAGCTGGGATAAATTTGAGTTGTGAGTACCGTGCTCAAGCTCAATTAACGACGGAGAGTGAAATTAGTTCGCATTTATTGTTGCGTCCAAATGGTGCTGATGAAATTTATTTGAAAGGTTCTTGGGTAGAAGTTGAATCGGGATTTATATTTACCGCCTTGGAAAATTTGGGGGAAATAGTTAAAGTTACGGCTCAGCAAGAAGATGGTTTGTGGCAAGAGATTGCAATTAATCAATTGGTGATTATTTATGAAAATGGGATTTTTTTAAATCTGTCGTTGGTTGATTTTCCTGCGCTTGCGCGCGGTGAGCTATTGATTAAAGCGGGCTGTTTATCCAATGATACGGCGGCAGTTCGCCCAATGGTAAATTTGATTTGTGAGCCACGTGCGGCGGATAGCTGTGTGCTTAAAGCTCAGTTATGGACGCCAAAATTTGCCTGTCATACGGGGAATTGTGCAACGATTTAAGTTCAGATTGGGTTAAATCGTTGCTTGAGTAGGTCGAGTTAGATTAACGCACTACTTAGGAGTTGTTTCCAACCAGCACCATCAATTGTATGGTGCACTAAAACATTGGGCGCGCGGACACTCCAATCTTCGGTAAATCCAGCAATTGAGCCAACCACCGAGCGTTGATCGACAACGGTCATGCCGCGGGTTAATTTGCCGTTAAGTTCAATTTCAACGCGGTAATAACCATTTTGGCGGCTTAATTCAGGTGCAATTGCAATCGCCATCGCTACAGGATCATTTTGGATTAAGCCTGCATCACCCAGCCAATCAACACTAGATTTTAACGCATGAATATTACAATCCATGGCAAAAGTGGCTAATTCGGTGTTTAAGGCATAAATGGCTTGAATTTCATCTAAAGATATAATTGCATCATTGAGTGCAACTTCCCAACCAACCATTTCTAGTTTCATGCCGCTAAGCATAACCATTTGCGCCGCTTCTGGATCGCACCAGACATTATATTCTGCTGCTGGTGTTACATTGCCCACCGTATTGGCAGCACCTGCCATTAAAACTACCCGTTTGAATTTAGTTGCAATGCTTGGATCTTTGGCAAGCGCGCAGGCTAAATTAGTTAATGGACCTAGGGTAACTAATTCCAATTCGCCAGCGTGTTGATGGGCAAAGCGAATGATGGCATCGACCGCATCTTCGGTTTCCGCTTGACGCTGGGGTTTGGGATAGTTTTTATCGCCCATGCCATCATTGCCATGATACCAGTGTGCATGAATGGTTTTTTGGATAAACGGTTGCTTAGCGCCAATGAAAACTGGTGCTTGGTTGTTACATAATTCAAGGGTATATAAGGCATTTTCGACACCTTGTGCGGCACTGACATTACCTGAAACAATCGTTACCCCAACTAAATTAATATTCGGGTTTTTAGCTGCCATGATAATTGCAACTGCATCATCAGATGCCGTATCGCTATCAATAAGCATAATTCTTGGTGTCATAATTCCTCCTTAAAGTTTTTAATCTAGATGAATTTAGTTAAATACAATTGCATGTGGCTCAACACCAGTAGGAATGCTAGATTCAGTAAGTGGTATTAACTTACCAGTAATTTGATTTACCATATATGCAGAAAGTGTACCATCATAAGAGTTTGTAACATAGGCAAATTTTTCTGATGGATCAAAAGAAATATCCCACGGGCCATTTCCAGTCGCAACTGTTGATTCTGGGCTAAATGGGACTAAAACTCCAGACTCATTTTCAATACTGTATATTGATATTGAACTACTGTCTAGATTAGTAACATAAGCAACGTTATTGGTTTTATTTAGTATGATGGATACTGGTGTACTTTGAGTGTTCATATCAATCTGGGTATTTAATTGTGTTAAACCGCCGCTTTCAGGGTCGATCGCAAACATTAAAATTTTATTATTTTGTATATCAAGGGTATATAATATGCTTCCTGATTGATTAATATTTGCACCAGACAATAGAGTTTGAGGTTCTAACGCAGAGCTGATTTCTACGAGTCCATTTGATTCTACTTTATATCCTACTATGCCTCCAAAAACACAAGAATTATACATAAACTTAGAGTTTGGGGAAAGAACTAAACCTATACAAAATTCCGCAGTATTTATAGATGGCGGTGATAGTGGCGAGAGTATCCCTGTTGCTGATCCGCTACTAAACATAGATAGTGCTCCACTCATCGTATTCAGATAAAGGAACCCTGAGAGCGGGTTGATTAACATATTTAGGGCAAAAGTACCTACATATGGAATTGATTGAGGCGCCAATGGTGTTAGTAATCCTGTTTTAGGATCTATATTAAACATGCTAACTACGTTTGATTCAATGTCACCTGTTATTGTTGCATATAGGTGTTTTCCAGAGGGATCAATTGACAGTGCAAAAGGGGAACCTAGAGTAGGTATCGATGATTCTGGGCTCAAAGGAATTAATTGTCCAGTTGTAGAATTTAAGCGAAACATTGATATTGTATTACTGTTTGTGTTTGTCACGTAAGCATAGACATTCTTTACGTTAACCATTGTCGTGGCGCTTTGGTAGTTTGCTGCTGAGGCTATTATAGAAGTACTCTCTACATTCACTCCTGTTACGCTCAGTTTGCAGTTTGGAGATTCAGTTGATAAGTTGCAGCTATTTGGAGTTACGCTTGCAATTGATGAATCTGTACTACTTATAGTTACATTTAAGTTTGTAATATTTATGCTGTTATTTAGACTGAGAATGATGTTTTTACTCTCTTCAGTCCCAACGGTAATATTTTCTGGGGTTAAGTTTATTGTACCTAATTGTGGGCTTGTATTAGTTGTGACCGAGATATTTAGTGGATCCATGGTAGTAGTTGATTCATGCCCATTGTTTAAATATGTAATGCTTACCGTGATTGGATAATTTCCTGTGGTTAAATCTCTTCTTGGCATTACGGAGAACACAGATGCATTTGAACCAGTTACGCTTTCTGGGTTAAATGTGGCAAGTATTGGAGTGATTTCATTTGTATTACTCTTATGATGTTGGTTAGGTACAACATTGTTATAGCTCAGGTTCATTTTAAAATTATTGGGAGCATTGCTAACCATAATAGTTGTCGTAGTTGTTATACCTGCAGTTGTGCTTAATTGATTCACGGGAATGGTTACAATAGTTCCATTTG
>DPRZ01000246.1 GCA_003538525.1 Neisseriales bacterium | reverse complement strand
GGATCTTTTTCTTGGCAATCCGCCAATTTACCAGGCAAGCCTAAACCATCCAAGACACCTTTGCGACGGGTAAATTCACGCGCTTTACGGGCTGCTTCACGCGCTCGTGCGGCTTCAACAATCTTAGCGCAAATAATTTTGGCATCAATTGGATTTTCTAATAAATAGCTTTTTAGACCCTCATTCACCAATTCTTGAACTACCGGTGAAATTTCTGAAGAAACTAATTTATCTTTAGTTTGCGATGAAAATTTAGGATCGGGTAATTTAACCGACAAGACACACACTAAACCTTCACGCATATCATCACCAGTGGTGGTAACTTTAGCTTTTTTGGCTAATTCATGTTCTTCGATATATTGATTTAATGTTCGCGTCATTACCGCACGCAAGGCAGATAAATGCGAACCACCATCACGCTGTGGAATGTTATTGGTAAAACATTGAATTGTTTCTGAATATGAATCATTCCATTGCATCGCAACTTCAACACCCATGCCATTCTTTTCACTATTACAATGGAAAATCTTTTGATGTAACACAGTTTTACTACGGTTCATGTATGCTACGAAACCTGCCACGCCACCAGAAAACGCAAAATTCTCTTCTTTGCCATTGACTAAATCCGACAAGACAATATTTACGCCATTATTTAAAAAGGATAATTCACGAATCCGTTTAGCTAAAATATCATAATGGAACTCGATCAAACCAAAGGTTTCGACGCTTGCCATAAATTGAACTTTAGTTCCTTTTTTACCTTTTGGCGCAGGACCCATTTCTTTAAGTGGCGCAACTGCATCACCATGGCGAAATTCCATCCAATATTCTTTACCGTCGCGCCAAATAGTTAAACGCAACCAGTCCGACAAGGCATTAACCACTGACACACCCACGCCATGCAAACCACCAGATATTTTGTAAGAATTACTATCAAATTTACCACCAGCATGCAAAACGGTCATAATGACTTCAGCCGCAGAACGCCCCTCTTCCTGATGAATATCAGTTGGAATCCCACGTCCATTATCCTCAATCGAAATTGAGTTATCTTCATGAATTGTGACCCGAATAGCATTACAATGCCCAGCTAAGGCCTCATCAATCCCATTATCTAGAACCTCAAACACCATGTGGTGCAAACCAGTACCATCCTGAGTATCACCGATATACATGCCCGGGCGCTTACGTACCGCATCCAGACCCTTTAATACCTTAATACTTGTACTATCATAATTTTGGAGATTTGTATCTGTCATATATAATCCTATTCTTCAATCACTTGGCTTATTTATTACCCAATAATCTGTTATTGCATTAGCAAAATATTACGCCCGTAGCGGCATAATTACATATTTAAAATCAACTTCACCTGGTACAGTTACCAGTACACTGCGTTGATTGTCAAAGAATGCCCATTGTAAATTCTCATCGCTGCTATTATTCAACACATCCAGAATATAGCTAATATTAAAATTCAGGCGTAATTCAGCATCTTGACCATATTGAATCACCAGCTCATCACGTGAGTCTTCCTGCTCTTCATTACGACAACTAATTGTCAATAAATTTGGTTTCAACTCCAGCATGAGCGTTTTTAATTTATCAATACCAATTACCGCAACCCGTTGTACCGCACGTAAAAATTCTTCACGACTAATTAAACATAATTTATCATTGGTAAGTGGAATTACACGTTCATAATCAGGATATTTGCCATCAATAACTTTGCTAATAAATTGCTTATTCAAAGTTTCAAAACAGACTTGATTTGGATATAATTTAATCGTCACCAATTCATCACTATCTTCTAATAAACGATGAATTTCAAGCATGGTTTTACGAGGAAGAATTACACTGGCATCTGCAACAATTGAGTCTAAGGCTAAATTTACATAGCTTAAACGATGGGCATCGGTCGCCACAAAACGCAATTGATTATTCTTAATTTCAAGTAACATTCCATTTAAAAACACGCGCGTATCATTCGCGGCCATTGAATATTGGACTTTACCAACTAACTCGCGTAATTTACTTTGACTGAGCTGAAATTCACCCACGCAAGCATCATTCAAAGTCAATAACGGATAGTGTTCTGCTGGCAATGATTGTAAGGTAAATTTAGTCCGCCCAGCTTTAACAATAACTTTGCTATCGCTCACATCTAAACTAACCTCGCCATCAGGCAAAGCTTTTAAGACATCTTGCAGTTTTTTGGCTGGCAAAGTAATCGCAAAATCATCACCCTCAATCCCACCATTAATCTGTAAGGTTGCCTGAATTTCCATATCATTCGCAATTACCGTGACTACATCTGCGGTTTTCTTCAAATAGACATTGGATAAAATCGGCATAGTTTGTTTCTTTTCGACAAACCCAGTAGTTTGAGTTAACGGCTTTAGCAGCGTGTCCCGTTGAAATTTAATTAACATAGTTGACCCCAATAACTAATTTTGTAACATTTGAATTAAAAGTTTATAATCGCGTTCCATTTTCTCATCTTTAGTGCGCATCTCGGTAATCGTCCGTTGTGCATGGAGTACCGTTGTATGATCGCGTCCACCAAAAGCTGCGCCAATTGCAGGTAAGCTATAATCGGTAAGCTCTTTACAAATCGTCATGGCAATCTGGCGTGGACGCGCAATTAACTGCGTGCGTTTACTGGATAATAGTTCAGAGATTTTCAATTTATAGAAATCACAAACGGTTTTCTGGATATCTTCAACCGAGACCGTGCGTGACTCACCAGCAATAATATCCATTAAGGCTTCTTTAGCTAATGCGACACTTAAACCTTTGGACGAAAATTTAGCTTGATAGACCACTTTATTTAAAGCACCTTCCAGCTCTCGTACATTTGATTTGATATTTTGGGCAATAAAAAATGCCACATCATCATCTAAAGTAATTTTATTCCTTAAGGCTTTATTTTTCAAAATCGCCACCCGCATTTCTAGTTCTGGCGGCTGAATTTCCACCGTTAAACCTGAGGCAAAGCGCGAAATTAAGCGATCATTCAATTTACCGATATTCTTCGGGTAGGTATCACAGGTCATAATCACCTGTTTACCTTTTTCAAGTAAATTATTAAAGGTATAGAAGAATTCTTCTTGAGTTTTAGTTTTATCGCCAGCAATAAATTGAATATCATCCATCAAAAGTAAATCTAAATTATTATAATATTTTTTCAAAGCATCAAAGCCATTACTCATTGAAGCGCGAACCACATCTTGAATATAGTCATTGGCATGTAAATAACGAATTTTCGCATTCGGATTTTTCTTATGCACCTCATTACCAATGGCCTGCATCAAATGAGTTTTACCCAGACCAACTCCACCATAAATAAACAATGGGTTATGATTGCGATTACCTGGTTCTTGTGTAATGTGCATCCCGATAGCATAAGCAATTTGATTGGAATTACCCCGCACTAAACTATCAAAAGTAAAATCTTTATTTAATTTGGTTGACTGATGAAGTTGGGCTAAAACTTCCTTATCTTGTTTAGCTTTACTAATCGGCTTATTGGCACGCACAATTGGAGCAGATTGACTCAATGGAGTCACCGAATCACCAGCAGACGGCGCTGCAGCAGGTGTGCTATCGCGTTGTAAATTCAAGGTTGAGGCGACATTCGAAACCACTAAATCTACTGCAACCCCACCAGTTAACTCATTGAGTACACTGCTAACCTTGGCCCAATATTTTTTATTGACAAAGTCATGAATCAAGCGATTACTTGCGACAATTTCCAATTTACCAGCATTAATTTGTGGTTGTAAGGTTTTAAGCCAGGTGTTAAATTCGGTCTCGCTAACAATACCTTGTTCTTTTACCAACATAAGGCACTGTTGCCAGACTATTTCGAGTTCGGTCATAGTAGTTTGTTTTATTCCTAAGCTGAAATTTTTTGAGAGTATTACTGCGTTATTTTACCAGAAAACACCTCGGCAGATAGGATTATTCCAAGGTATAAAAAAACCCACAAGAAACAAAATCTTGCGGGTTGCTAACTTTAATTAAAGCTAATTATTTGGCACTAGCTTTTTTAGTCGCTTTTACCGTAGCGCTAGCTGCATTATTAATGCTGCTATTAGCAAATTCATTGACTTGGGATGCAACTTTATTCAAGGCATCTAAGGCTTGGTTAGAGTTTTTAATCCATGTTTTTAACGAGCCACTCGCAGCTTCTGCACCAGTTGGATTATATTTAGCCATGCCGTCAACTGAATCTAAAGCCGCTTGTTGAAGGTTTTGTACATTACCCTCAGTAACTTGACTAAGTTTAGCTTGAACTTCGCTCACGACATCAAAAACATCGCGCGCTGAGGCAACATTTTTTTCAACCGCTTGAGACGCCATTGTATTAACTCGTGCCATTAATTCCTTAGGATCAGTGATGCCAGCTAACTCTTTAATTGCTTGAGTTGTTTCTGCTAACATTTGACGTGAAGTTTCTAATTGAATATGAGTTAATTTTTCAATGCTATGAATTGACGTAGTCACTAAATCCATTGCCACATCGATGGCTTTTTGAGTTTCAACTTTAATTTGATCATTTGCTTTAAACATTTTTATTCTCCTAAATAAAATATTAAATCAGATAGTAGCCCCAAATTATGCTATAATTATTTATAGGTGGTTTTACTACCCTGCAATTTCTTACAGACATTATTATGGTGCATTGCACCATAACTTGTCAAGTATATTTTTATTTCATTCCAATTTCAACTT
>DPRZ01000262.1 GCA_003538525.1 Neisseriales bacterium | reverse complement strand
TAATAATCAGCAAATACCATAATAATTTCATCTGGAGTAAAAATGTTTAATTTAAAATTACGCAATAAGTACCTGATTAGTTTAGTTTTAACCTTTGGCATCAGCACAACAAGCTTTGCTAGTGAATGTGATTCCAAAAAATTAGAGCCTGTTTTTGACCTAATGGTACAACGAACTAAGCTAATGGAAGGAGTTGCTGCGTATAAATTCACACAAAAGCAACAACCCTACGATGCGGCAACTGAACTTAAAGTACTTTCAAACGTCCGCAAAATAGCTGAAGATAATAAATTAGCTCCAAGTGATTTAATGGTGTTTGCGCAAATTCAAATGGATCAAGCTAAACAAGTTCAACAATATTGGCTAAATTACTGGGGTTCACACGCTGCAAACCAACCCGATCCCGCAATTACCCCAGGAATAGATTCTTTACGTCAGCAAATCAACGCAATTGATGCAAAACTCTATAGTAAATTAATCGCCAATTTAGCTAATTTACAAATTTGTTCACAAGCCGAAATGCGCAAACAAATGAGTGCAGCCTATACTGGCGTACGAGGAATACCGAGCACACCAGATTACAACTCATTAACCGTATCAGCATTAAGCAATATTTCGCCAACAGGGCAACAATAACTTCATCAACCACTAGATGGCACTAATTAAGTGCCATTTTTAGTTATTTACAACATTCGATTTCAACCATACCACAAGTCCTTGCGCATTAATTTGCATATCCATGCCGATTACCCCTAGTATTTTGTCAGGTGATAAATCTATGCCAAATTTAGATACTTCACTCAACATATATTCTTGAAGGCATAGATTAATTGCAGAAACAACGTCATCTGCATTAACACACTCAAGAGCTATTTGTACATAGTCGCGTACCATGCGTTTTAAATCGTAGGCTAATCGAGTAAGTTCCGTTTGTCGCCCAAAATGAGTTAAATATACCGCATCAGGCTTTAAACTCATAATTAAATCAATTGAACACTCCATTTTTTGCGGATCAAAATTAACAGGGGTAGTCGCTGGAAAGGCAAATGCAGCACCATTTACCATTAGTTCAGGATAAGCAACCCCGAAAATATCACCACTGAAAATCACATTGGCTTTACAATCGATAATAATATTATGATGATTGGCATGCCCTGGTGTGTCACGACAAATTAATCTGCGCCCATTTAAATCAACTTCCAAGCCATCTTCGGCAACAATAATTCGCTCTGGATCAATTGATTCTAACTTGCCATACATTTCAGCCACAAATTTCTCGCCATATACCGCAATCACCCCAGCCTCAAGCTTGGCTGGATTAATCATATGCCGCGCACCTTTGGGATGAACGACCAATTTAGCTTGCGTAAATTCCGTCATATAGGCGCCAGCGCCTCCAGCATGATCCAAATGAATATGCGTTAAAAAAATATATTTCACATCCTGAGCCTGCAAGCCATGTTTAGCCAATTCAGCCTTAACATACGGCAACGATTTTGCGTTAGCCGTTTCAATTAATGCAACTTGATTTCCCTCAACTAACATAAAAACTGCGGCTAATTGCTCGCGTGCATAATGCGAATCAATAGTATAAATTCCATTATTCAAATTATCTTGCATAATTTTACCTTTCTAAATTTAATGTTCTTATTAAACCTAAGCTCACAATAGCTCTTTTGAATAAATTAGACTACTAAAATTGGTGAGAGTTAATTTACAGGATAAGTAGCTACTCATCAATTAACTACGACTAGGTTTTGCATGATAAGCCCCACCAAGCAATCTAATTTCTAATCACACACCTTCAAAATTTATTCCGAATAATTTCACATAAACCACTATGGCTAAATCCTAAAATCTTAGTATTCGTAAGATCATTTTTAAAGAGTTTAGTTAAATATAACAAAATCCGTTGTTGTTCCACATCTGACATATTTTTAACTAAATCTAATAAAATTATACCTTGCAGATTGCGTAGGCAAATTTGTTGATAAATTGCATCCAAAACCAAAAAATTTAACTTATGCCCAGCTAGATTCGACTGATTACTATTTACATCAATTAAGCTAATTCCAGAGAGCGTGTTAATTTCTAAACTTGCGCCATTACTCAAATTAACCAATGAACTAGCTAATAAGTGCTTATATTCGGCAATTAATTCGGCGCCATTTAATTTTGGATCAAAGCTTAATATATCAATTTGCCACAGATTTTGATAAGCTAATAATTGCTCATGAATTAGCGGATCGTTACTAATTATTTCACAATTTCCGGCTAATTTTAATGATCGCAATAACTTCAAATAATTCGCTATTCCTGCATAAACCTGTCCACGTTTTGCATTAGCTTTAATTGTCAGAACTTGTTGATATAAATCTTTCATTTCCTCAGCAACTACAGCAAAATCCAACTTATCGTCAACACAACTACGTAACACCCATTGAGCAGGAAACTCTTGTACCACTTGTGTTAATTTATCACGCAACGTTTGACTGATATCAGTGGCCTTAATTCGCGCTGGTATTTCCGCTAGATATACGACATATTTGCCAATCAAAGACCACCCGTAGCGTAACTTAACTTGTTTCTGTTCATTACCCTGCCACGTTAATTGCACGGGTAACAAACTACCTGATTGCACATTCAACTTGGGCGGTAAATTGATAAATCCGCTTAAACCTGGTAAATACTCAACAAATGCAGTATGATTAGCCGCATTTAATTTTGTGATTTTCGCGTAAAAAATTGACTCGCTTGCTGCACTTGGCAAATCGTGCGTCACAAAAACTAATTTGTCTGCACTATAGGCAAACGCATACACATGCTCAGCTTGGCGAACAATAATTACTTTATTTAGCAACATAATCAGCTAGTTCTTTACGTAAATTACGCACCGCATTCAAAGGTAAACCCATCACCGAATAAAAACACCCATCTATTTTTTGAATATATTGTCCAGCAAAACTTTGGATTCCATACGAACCAGATTTATCTTGATAATCACCTGTTTGAAGATAGGCGTGAATTTCATCATCGCTTAGCTCATCAAAATAAACCCAACTTTGAGTGGTAACACTTTTTTCAAAATCAAAATATTTTAACGTAATGGTGGTAATCACCAAATGTTTATGCCCCGCCAATTTACGCCACATCGCAAAGGCTGCCGCATAATTTTCGGGCTTACCCAAAACTTCATCTTGATAAACTACTTCGGTATCAGCCGTTAAAATTGGATGGATCGGTAAATTTTGTGCCAACATATAATTCCACCCCGCTTGCGCTTTTTCTTGACAAACTCGCTTAGAATAACTTAAATAATCTTCATTTTCTGCGACCTCTTCAGGTATATCAATCGTCAAAATTTCAAATTCTACACCAATTTGGTTTAAAAGTTCACGCCGACGTGGACTTTTTGAAGCTAGATAAATTTTTGATATGCTTGCAATATTCATTTTTGATATAATTTTAATCTCATTTCTTTCTAAATTAGGTTTGACAGCTTGACGCCTAAAAGCATATAATAACGTTCTTGAAATAAGACAACGCCTCAATAGCTCAGACGGTTAGAGCGACGGACTGTTAATCCGCAGGTCGTAGGTTCGATTCCTACTTGAGGCGCCATTTCTCTCTTATTTACATCACCCTTCAGTTAGTTCACCCACAATATTTTCACTCATTGCAGCTTTAATATTCGCTAAACTCATTCCAGTTGATCTTAAAACTAATAATTTTGCTAACGCAGCTTCAATCGTCATATCACAGCCACTAATAATTCCTAAATCATGTAAACAGCTACTAACATAATCATTCGACACCCGTCCTTCGATCACTTGAGTGATATTTACAATAATAACCCCACGTGCTACCGCAGCTTTTAACGCCGCAACTAACGCTAAATTATGAATTGGTATGTTACCACTCCCATAAGTTTGCAGCACAATCGCATCCAACTCAACATTATTTAAAGTCTCAATAATAAAATCGGTAGTAAATCCTGGGCGCATACTTAGGTCAAGAATCTTGGCTGGTTTTGGCATTACTGGCGCAAAACTAAACCGCGTTGCCTTTAACCAACGTTTGGTGAACCAGTTAATCGTTATCCCAAATTCGGCTAACGGCTCTTCATCCACCGAATCAAAACCAAAGAAGCGATAAGTACTTACTTTTTGTGCTCGACAACCACGTAAAAGTTTATTATTAAACGCAATTGCAACTTCATTTAAATCGCTGCGATTAGCTGCAAATAGAGCATCAATCAAGTTATTCCAACCATCACTCCGGCGATGCACCAACGGCAACTGAGATCCAGTTAACACGACAGGTTTATCCAACCCACGCAAAGCAAACGACAAGACACTTGCGCTGTATGCCATCGTATCCGTGCCATGAATAATAATAAAACCATCATAACTCTCATAATTATCCGCAATATCCTGAATCATCCGCTGCCAATGTTCTAATTTCACATCCGAAGAATCAATTAATTGCTCATATTCAATCAAATCAATTTGTACATCTTGAATTGGCTCAAGTGTATCGATTTGCGACTTAAATAACCCAGGTACAGGCATTAGCCCCTGTGGCGTATAATCCATACCGATTGTGCCACCAGTATAAATAATCAAAATTTTTTTCATTCTTTAGTGTTCCTAATCTTTAATTTAATTCTAGCGAATTTTAAAATAGTTATTCGAGGGTAATTCTAACCAATTTGCTCCGTCTCGCTTATTTAACAACTGGTTTCAATTGTGTATAATTAGCTGTATATTGCGCCCAAAAGGCTTGATCCAAGTGATAGTGATATTTTTCACCCACGTTATATAAGTTCACCACAACTTGCGCAACTCCAGATTCACTAGAACGTGGAATACTCACCGCAAAAAACGCTAAACTCCGAATGCTATT
>DPRZ01000001.1 GCA_003538525.1 Neisseriales bacterium | reverse complement strand
CATCATGATGGTGTTATAACTGGAATACGTATTGGCAGTGTGGATATTTCATTATATGGTTTAGGTGATGTGTTTAAATTAATTATGGCTCATTCAATAAATAACATGGATGAATTAGAAATAACTCGTTTGAATAACCTGAAATTTGATTTTGACTCATTAATGCAAGGTGGTGGCATCCCACAATCAATAATCCCTAATTACACCCCAACTCAATATGATCCAATTACTTTAGATCTTGATAGTGATGGAATCGAAACGGTTGGACTAAGTGCTGGTGTTCTATTTGATCATAATGGGGACGGCATACAAACAGGTACAGGCTGGGTTGGCAAAGACGATGGCTTGTTGGTCTTGGATAAAAATAATAACGGCACCATAGATAATGGTGCTGAACTTTTTGGTGATAATACACTGCTTAGAAATGGTCAAAAAGCTAAAGATGGTTTCGCTGCAATTAGTGATTTAGATCTGAATCAAGATGGTAAATTGAATAGCAGCGATGCTGCATTTGCTAATTTACGAGTGTGGCAAGATGCTAATCAAGATGGATTTAGTCAAGCAACTGAACTTAAAACTTTAAGCGAATTGGGGATTAGCTCAATCAATACCAGCGCATCAATTACTGGTGGACAAAACCAAAATAACGGTAATGTAATTATTGGCAGCTCGAGCTTTGAACGTGAAGATGGCTCAACTAATACCAGTGGCGCATTGAACTTCATAGGAAACACCTTTACTCGAGAATTTAGCGATGTGATTGATACCAGTGCGGTGGCTGGCCTACCCGATATGCGTGCTAGCGGTACCGTACGTGATTTACGCGAGGCTGCAGCATTATCACCTGATTTAGCCGCTAAATTACAAACATATGCCGAAAGTAATACGCGAAATAGTGTGGGTTTAGATTCTTTACTCAGTTCATGGGCTTCAACTTCAGATATGCAAACGTTAGCCAGCACTTTAAAACCTGGAGGGCATCCAGTTGGTGGTCGTGGTACTAATTTAAATCAATCTGAAATTGATAAACTGAATGTTTTGGAGAAATTTACTGGCTTATACGGTGGAATATCCAATTTTAGTGATCCGATGGACGGCTATGATGGTGTGGTGAATGGACGTTATAGTGGAACGTATTATGGAATTAATTTAAATGCTGAAGTAATTAATGCAAGTTACGCCTTGTTGAGTAAAAGTGTGAGTACCGCGATTTCAGTGCAAACTGATCTCAAAGATGAAATGAATGAGGTGACGTTTAAATTTAGTGCAGATGGCGTCACGCTTGATATGAGTAATGTATATGCTAAAGCAACTGGGGATAATGCAAGCAACGTTCTTGGTGATGTGATTAATCTATACACTTATTTTAAAGAGAATGCTGGTGAATTATTTTCTGCAACATCGCAATTGGCGACGCTCAGTTGGATTAAAGATAGAATTGTTAATGACGGTATTATGCCAGTTTGGCTCAATGAAACTTTTGAGCAATTAGGTATTGCTACAACAGGAGATGATTTTATTATTACAACTAACGAATCATCAACCATCACGGCAGGGGATGGTAATGATCAAGTTTATGGACTTGGTGGTAACGATTTCATTTATGGTGGAGCAGGTAATGATACTATTTCAGGTGGAGCAGGCGATGATAATTTAACAGGAGGTTCTGGAGATGATTTTATCAGCAGTGGTGCTGGTGATGATATTGTTCAAGATAGTGATGGAGACAATACAATTTTAGTTGGTGATGGTTATGATTTTGTTTGGGCTGGTGATAATCGTGATTACATTGACGGTGGTAATGACAATGATAGATTAGCTGGCGGTTGGGGTGTTGATACGATCAACGGTGGTGATGGTAATGATGTTATTTACGGCGGACAAATGTTTGCTAAGATTTTTGGTGGAGATAGCGTTAATATTTTATCTGGTGGTAATGGTGATGATATTGTTTATGGTGAAGTTGCTGATGATCATCTATTCGGCGATAATGGTACTGATAAACTTTACGGTAGCTATGGTAATGATATTATGGATGGCGGTGCTGGAAATGATTATTTAGGTGATGGTTGGGGTGATAATACGTTTATTGGTGGCACTGGTGATGATACATTAAAAGGTGGCACAGGCAATGATAGTTATATTTTTAATCTTGGTGAGGGTAAGGATATTATTATTGAAGCTGGAGGGCTTGAAACATTAATTTGTGGCACTGGAATTACGGCCCAAAATTTGAGTTTTGTAAAAGATGGAAATAATTTATTAGTTTATGCCGCTGGTGATTCAGAAAATAGCACCACCATTCAAGATTGGTATTTGGGTGCAAGTCATCAAATAGAACAATTTAAATTTGCTGATGGTACTACGATTGCAACAAGTGCGCTGATTGCTCAAAATGGGATTGGTGCAATTACAGTTGGTACTACCTCTAATGATGCAATAACAGGCAGTAGTTTTGCGGATATTTTGCGCGGCTTGGCAGGCAATGATAGCTTATCTGGTTTAGCTGGTAATGATGTTTTAATCGGTGGAACTGGTAATGATTCATTAAACGGCGGCCTAGGCAACGATCATTATCAATTTGCTGCTGGTGATGGTGTTGATATAATTGAAAGTAGCAGCGGCGATGATGTGATTGAATTTGATGCGAGTGTTAAATTAGAAGATTTGGAATTTAAGCAAGTTGATAATGATCTAATTCTACTCAATACTACAACGGCGGATCAAATAACCATCAAGAATTGGGCAGCGGCGGCAGATAGTCAAATTGAAAATTTGATTTTGAATGAAACTAGTTTATCACTAGCACAGTTAGTTGATGATTTTAATCGAGTTAAAATTGGCACGATTGGTGATGATAATCTGTTGTTGACTAAAAATATTACTCAAGTGAATGCTGGTGTTGGTAATGACACGATAGTTGATCAAACCATCAATAATACCAATTATATTTTTAATCTGGGTGATGGGCAAGATAGTATTCGCGATAGCAGTTCGGCTGCTGATCAGATTAGTTTTGGTGTAGGAATTAGTGCTGAGCAATTACACTTTAGTCAATCTGGTAATGATTTAGTTATTGTGCTAAATAGCCAAGATCAAATAACTATTCAAGGTTATGCTTTGCAAGATAATCGTATCGAAAGCTTAAATTTTGCGGATGGTAGTCAAATTAATTTAGCCACTACACTCTCTCAACATGGAATCTTGAACGATACAATTAATCTGAAATTGACTAATAATGATGATATTATTTGGGCGAGCACGGGTGGTACTTATGCGCTACGTGAAGGTAATAATCAGCTGGTGATTAGTCATTCTGGCCTTAGTAATACGGTTTCGGCGGGTGCTGGGAATGACCGTGTTTTAATCATGGGGGACTCGACTAATAAACTTAATTTGGGTGCTGGTAATAACGTAATTGAGCTTAATGGAAATGGCAATAGCACAATTACAACAGGTGTTGGTAATGACGTAATTCATGCAGGGAATGGCGATAATATTATTCGCGCTGGGGATGGGGATAATACGATCACACTTGGAGCAGGCACGCAAAATGTTGTAACGGGTAGCGGAAATGATAAAATTGAATTAGGCGCAGGCAATATTGCATTGAATAGTGGTGCTGGTGATGATATTGTAAATATTCTTAATCTTCAGACTTTACAGCAAGCTGCAATTAATTTAGGTGATGGCAATGATCAGTTGAATGTAACAGGAACGGATGGCTTAGTTAAAGTCGTAGCAGGTTTTGGTGCGGACACTCTTCTGTTAAATGGTGTCAGTACTCAAATTAGCGATGCTGGTGGTAATAATCTAATTAATATTGATAACCATGAGCTAATAACTGTAGCCAATAATATTGTTCGCCTGGGTGCTGGTGATGATGTGCTTAATCTGAGTAGTGATGGCACTAGTTCGCTAAGCCTTGGCGATGGCAATAATCAGCTTGAAATTATCGGTAATGGAGTTAATTCGGTTAGTGCTGGTGTGGATAATGACTATGTCCTTATTTTGGGTGACTCAACAAATAAACTTAATTTGGGTGCTGGAGATAACTTAATTGATATTCAAGGGAATACGAGTAATACAATTACAACTGGTGTTGGCAATGATGTGATTCATGTGCAAAATGGCGATAATATTATTCGCGCAGGCGATGGCGATAACGTGATTACACTCGGGTCTGGCATGCAAAATATTGTGACTGGTAGTGGAAATGATAAAATTGAGTTAAGTTCGGGTAATGTTACATTGAATAGTGGCGCAGGTAATGATGAGGTTAAGCTCAATCAAACTGTGGCGAGCATCAATACATTAAATCTTGGTGTCGGTGATGATGTACTCACGCTTAATGGAGCTTGTGGTAGTTCAACCATTAATGGCTCGACAGGTAATGATAATTTCAACATCCAGAATAGTGCAGTTAAGCTGAGTGATAGTGGTGGTGACAATCGGCTCTACATTGATAATAGCGCAATGATTGGCGATATTAATACAATTAATTTGGGGCTTGGCAACGATCAAGTAACTATGTTGAGTAATGGGCAAACTACGCTTAAAACTAGCAATGGTGATAATGTGCTTAATTTGAGCGGAACAGGAACGTTTAATGTAATTTCTGGAACTGGAAGCGATCAAATTAGCAGCGGTAGAGGCAATGATATTCTGAATAGTGGTGCAGGAGCTGATATATTAAATGCTAATGCGGGTAATGATCATCTAATTGCTGGAGCTGGCAATGATACGCTAATTGGTGGGGCTGGAGATGATATTCTTGAGGGCGGCAGTGATAATGATAGCTATCAATTTAATGCTGGTGATGGTAAAGATCTGATTAAAGATTCAAGCGGGATCGATCAGGCTGCATTTGGTAATGGAGTTGCCAAAGATGATTTATGGTTCATGCGTTCGGGTAAGGATTTAGTGGTGAATAACACCAAAACACAGGATGAAATTAAAGTTAATAACTGGTTTGGTAGTAAAAATAATCAATTAGAGAGCTTTAGTCTAGCCAGTGGCGAAGTTTTGTCTGGCCAAGCAGTGGCAAGTCTAATTCAGGCAATGGCAGCATTTAATCCGCAACCAATGGCTGAAACCATGATGACCAGCGCTCAACAGACTCAATTCCAAGATTTGCTCAAAAATACTTGGGTTGACCCAACTAAATAGGACTTAAGCATGCAAGATGAAAGCAGTGCAATTGACAGTGGCTTAGTCTGTTTAGTAATGTTGGCACAACTGCATGAAGTTGCAGTTGATGCCAAGCAAATTGAACATGATTATAAACATGCAGGTGATTTGACTGACATTGAATTATGTCGAATTGCTAAACATTTGGGTTTAAAAGCACGGATGAATAAAGTTAAGCTAGAGCGCTTAATCCATTTACCTTTGCCATTAATTGCCAAAGATACTGCGGGTAAATTTTTTATTATTGCGCAAGTTACGGTGACAGAAGCTTTAATTTATCATCCATTATTTGGTAAAAATCAGCAAATTAGTCTGGAACTCTTGCAGCAAAATTGGTCGGGTGAAATTATTCAAATGGTTTCACGAGCAAGTTTAGTGGCATCTGCAGCTAAATTTGATTTCACGTGGTTTATTCCTGCCATTATCAAGCATCGTAAACTTCTTGGTGAAGTTTTGCTCATTTCGTTTGTGATTCAATTGTTAGCACTTTTAACGCCGTTATTTTTTCAAGTCGTGATGGATAAGGTTCTTGTTCATCGGGCACTGACGACCTTGCAGGTAATTGCGCTGGGTTTACTCACGGTTACGATTTTTCAAGTGCTCTTAGGGGCGATTCGTACTTATTTGTTTAGTCATACCACGTTGAGAATAGATGTTGAGCTGGGCGCCAAATTATTTAAGCATTTGCTGGGTTTACCGTTAAGTTACTTTGAGTCGCGCAAAGTAGGTGAGTCGGTAGCGCGCGTACGTGAATTAGAAAATATTCGCAATTTTTTAACGGGTAATGCGGTCACCGTCGTTTTAGATTTACTTTTTTCTACCGCATTTATAGCGGTAATGTTTTATTATAGCTGGCAATTAACGCTATTGGTCTTAATTTCTTTACCGTGTTATGTTTTAATTACGCTTTTGATTACACCTCTTTTACGTAGGCGCTTAAACGATAAATTTGCCAAAGGTGCCGCCAATCAGGCGTTCTTAGTCGAGTCACTGAGCAATATTCAAACCATTAAAGCGATGGCACTGGAACCGCAAATGAACCGTCACTGGGAGGAGCAGCTAGCCGCCTATGTCAATGCTAGTTTTCGTACTGGGCAAATTGGCATGTTAGGTAGCCAAAGTGTGACCTTGGTTAGCCAGTTAGTTAGTGTGGCAATTATGTGGATGGGTGCTACGTTGGTAGTTGGAGATCAGCTTACCGTTGGTCAATTGGTGGCCTTTAATATGCTCTCAGGTCAAGTTTCGAGTCCCGTTATGCGTTTAGCGCAATTGTGGCAAGATTTTCAACAAACAGGAATCTCAGTTGCGCGATTAGGTGATGTCCTAAATACCAGAAACGAGCAAGATTCTAAAATTAACGCAATTTTACCTGTAATTCGCGGGCAGTTAATTTTTGATAAAATTTATTTTCGTTATCAAGTCGATGGGCAGATGATTTTAAAAGGCGTCAGTTTAACCGTCCAAGCAGGGGAAATCATTGGTATAGTTGGTCGTTCGGGTAGTGGCAAAAGTACGCTAACTAAATTATTGCAAAAACTCTACATTCCAGAACAGGGACGAGTTTTAATTGATGGAATTGATTTATCCTTGGCTAATCCAGCCTGGCTGCGTCGACAAATTGGGGTAGTGTTGCAAGAAAATAGTTTATTTAACCGTAGCATTCATGAAAATATCGCAATTACTAATAAAAATGTCCCACTGGATAAAGTTATTTGGGCGGCAAAATTGGCGGGTGCACATGATTTTATTATTGAATTAGCCCATGGTTATGATACGATTTTGGGTGAAAATGGTACTGGATTATCAGGTGGTCAGCGCCAAAGGATTGCAATTGCACGTGCGTTAATTAATGATCCTAAAATACTAATTTTTGATGAGGCAACCAGTGCCTTAGATTATGAATCGGAACGAATTATTCAAGATAATATGCAGGAAATTTGTAAAAATCGTACGGTGTTAATCATTGCTCATCGTTTGTCAGCAGTACGCATTGCTCATCGAATTATTGCCATGGATCATGGTGAAATTATTGAAAGTGGTTCCCATGATGAGCTGATGGCATTAAGTGCTGGGTATTATCGTTATTTGCATTCGTTACAAGGTTGATTCGGAATGCCAAATTTAAATTCTCCACCTGAAGAGTCAAAATTGCGGGATGATACTGCCGAATTTAGTTTACGCCATAAATATTGGCGAGTGATAAAAGCGGCATGGAATGAGCGTGATTTAGTCAAAACCTTACGTAAGCGTAGCGAAATGGAGTTTTTGCCTGCCGTTTTAGAAATTCAGGAAACTCCGCCACACCCACTACCACGTGTGGTTTTATGGGTGCTTTCAAGTTTAATTCTGTTGGCTTTGATTTGGTCAATCTTGGGTAAAATTGATATTATTGCTACCGCGCAGGGCAAAGTTATTCCGAGTGATTTTGTCAAATATGTGCAGTCAATGAACTCTGCAACGGTAAGTAAAATATTGGTTCAAGACGGGCAATATGTTGAGTCAGGCACAACCTTGATTGAGTTAAATTCTATTATTACGCAGGCTGAATTAGCTAAATTAGAAAATAATTATGTTCAAGATAGTTTGAACGTGATTCGTTATCAAAACTTACTTAATAAATTAGCTAATTTACCACTTGTTGGATGGCCAACGACAAAAATATTTACCCCAGAACAAATCCAAAATAGTCAAAATCAATTGGATAGTCAGTGGCTTGAATTTCAAGATAAATTATTATCTATTGAAGCAACCCAACATCATTATGATGAATCAATTCGTACCTCGCGTTCAATTGCGAGTAAATATCAGCAAACACTACCCATTTTACGTGAAAAAGAGGCGGACTATAAAGAGTTGTACAATAAGAATTTTATGTCACAACATGGCTATTTAGATGTGAGCAAACAGCGGATTGAATTGCAGCAAAGTTTAGCCGAAGAACAAGGTAAATTGCGTGAAATTCAGGCGCAAAAACAAGAATCTGTGCGACAAAAAGAACTGACTATTTCTGAATTTAGGCGCGATATTGGCGAGAAATTATTGGCGGCAAACCAAGCTAAAGTTAGTAATCATGAAGAGTATTTGAAGGCGCAACAAAATCAAAATTATACGCGGCTAACTGCTCCAGTTTCAGGTTATATTACGCAATTAGCGGTGCATACCGTTGGTGGTGTAGTTACGCCAGCGCAAGCATTATTAGCGGTAGTTCCTCGCAATGGTGGAATTATGGTTCAGGTTCAATTAGAAAATAAAGACATTGGTTTTGTGCGGGCTAAACAAGAGGTTGCGATTAAAATTGAGGCTTTTCCGTTTACGCGTTATGGCACGTTGCATGGGGTGGTCAAAAGTGTTTCTGCTGATGCGCTATTAGATCCAGATAAACAAAAAAAAGATCAATTGCTCTATAATGTTTATGTGCAATTAGATAATGATTTTATTCTTGTAAATGGTATGAAGCAATTTTTGACGCCTGGAATGATGGTTAGCGCTGAAATTAAAACCGGTAAACGTCCGTTAATTGATTATTTTTTAAGTCCACTAGTGCAAAATACCACCGAAGCGCTGCATGAACGTTAGAAATTGTTTCACGATTAGATTTTAGTTGCTGTAAAAATGTATATTGGAGGTGGTGCACCCGACAGGGATCGAACCTGTGACCTTCAGTTTCGGAAACTGACACTCTATCCAACTGAGCTACGGATGCTTTGACAAGGTGAATATTGTACCATAAAACATAAAAAAGCTCAGTCTTTTTACGGTAAATTAAGCATAATTTACCGCAAAATACATTCACGGCTTTAAACCATTTTAGCCAGAATACTTCAATCTTAGATTTTTATTTGTGTTAGAATTGAATCTTCAATCACCAGGGGTGCTGCGTTTG
>DPRZ01000029.1 GCA_003538525.1 Neisseriales bacterium | reverse complement strand
GCGCAGTAGGCTGGATTTTCCTGCGCCAGAATGTCCATAAATTGCGCTAATCCCATGTGCTGGCAAATCTAGTTTTAGTTCCAGTTTAAAATGCGCTAAAGTTTGCTTAAGTTTGATTTTTAGCATTTTAAGCTTTATTTAAATAGTTAAATTTTTGATTGAGCCAGTACATGAAACTAAGCACCGCAAAACTAAAAATTAGTAAAATTAGAGATAATTGCCCAGCTTGGGCATATTCAAATGCTTCAACATGATTATAAATTTGTAATGAAATTAACTGGGTTTTATGAGGAATATTGCCACCGATCATTAACACGATACCAAATTCGCCAATGGTATGCGCAAAACCGAGTACCGCAGCACTAAGAATCCCATTTTTAGCTAGTGGTAACACGATATTTAGCCAGGCATCAAGTGGTTTAGCACCGAGCGTTGCCGCAATTTCTAAGGGTTTTTTACCGATGCTATTAAAAGTATTTTGAATCGGTTGGACGACAAAGGGTAAAGAGTAAATGATGGAGGCAATCAATAAGCCATTAAAGGTAAATGGGAACAGCTCAATTCCAAGTGTTTGGCAGAGTTTGCCAATTAACCCATGCGGTCCCATTGCAACTAATAAATAAAAACCAATTACGCTTGGCGGTAAAATTAGTGGCAGAGCAACTAAGGCGGCAATTAAGGCTTTAAGCCGTGATTGATGAAAAGCTAGCCACCATGCCAACGGCAGTGCGATAATTATTAAAATTAGTGTAGTTAAGCCCGCTAGTTCGATACTTAGCCAGAGCGCGCTCCAATCTTCGGTGTTTAACATTTAGCGGTAACCATAAGTTCTGAGGATAGTTAAAGCCGATTCTGAACGCATAAAGTTAAGAAATTTTTGAGCATTAGGGTCTGATGCACCAGCTTTTAAAATTATGCCATCTTGTTTGATTAATGGGCTAATTGTTTGCGGCACGATCCAGTAGGAACCTTGGCTAATTTTACCCTTTTGCATAATTTGTGCCAGCGCCACGAAACCCAATTGAGCATTGCCACTCGCGACATATTGATAGGTGTTAGAAATATTGTCACCGTTGACTATTTTGCTTTGTAGTTGCTGGGTTAAGCCAAGTTTACTAAGGGTTTGATAGCCAGCTGCACCATAGGGGGCTAATTTAGGATTGGCGATGGCAAGGTATTTAAAATTACCTGTGGTTAAAATTTTGCCCGATGAGTCAATTAAATGTGGATTTGCACTCCAGAGAACGAGCTGACCTTGAGCGTAGGTAAATTGGCTAGCAGCAACGGCGTAACCGGTCTCAATTAATATTTTAGGTGTAGTTTGATCGGCTGAAAGAAATATTTTATACGGTGCGCCATTACGAATTTGGTTGGCAAGTACTCCCGTGGCTGCGCTGGAAATTGAAACTTGAATTTTAGTTTGTTGTTCAAATTGTTGAGCAATTTGTTTGGCGGGCTCGGCAAAATTACTGGCTACCGCAATTTCAAGAGTTGTAGCATAACTAAGTGAACTTACCGAGCCAATAATAAGTCCAAAAACAGTAGATAAGTAGCGCATAGAATCTTAGATAACCTTATATTGGTGAGAGCTTAAATTACACTATTTATAGTTAATTGAGGAATGAATTATTTGCATATTGGGCTAATTTAAAATAATATTAATTTTGCAGTCAAAGATAAAACTATAACCGAGTGTGGTAGTGTTTATTCTGGACTGGGTTGATTAATCGATTTAATTACACGGCAGGGATTACCTACGGCAATGCTATTGTCTGGTATATCCTGGGTAACTAGCGCGCCAGCACCGATAACACAGTTATCACCGATAGTAACGCCAGGGCAAATATTAACTCCACCACCAATCCAGACGTTATTGCCAATAGTAATGGCGTGGCTGAATGCAATTCCAGCAATACGCTGTGCTACATCAATGGGATGTCCAGTGGTATAAATACCCACGTTGGGTGCGATCATGACATTATCACCAATGATTACCGGTGCTCCATCTAAAATAATTAGATTATGATTGGCATAGAAATTTTTACCTAATTTGATGTTATAACCGTAATCGCAGAAAAAATTTGCTTCAATGTGCGCTGCATAATCTGCTTGAAATAATTCTTTAAGTAGACGAGATTTTTCTTGAATATCTGAAACTTTAATTTGGTTATATTGTTGACAGAGTTCCTTTGCGCGGTGATGATCTTGCATAAGTTCTGGATCATAGGCAAAATAACTCTCACCATTAAGCATTTTTTCTTTTTCAGTCATATTTTATTTAATCTTTCAATAGGTTTATAAAGTGTAATTTAGCGCATGCATTGTATAAAGTTAACTTAAGCGCTTAATAATTAGGTCACCATCTTATTCATATTCAGAATCGGTAACATAATACCAATTACAATCAGCATAACGACCGCACCCATGAAAACTATCAGAGCAGGCTCTAAGATCCCCGTCAGGAGTTGACTGCGATGAGTCAATTCTAACTCTTGATGACTACCTGCTTGTTCGAGCAAGTGATCTAAATTCCCAGATTTTTCACCACTGGCAATTAAATGAATTACGACAGGTGGGAAAGCTTTTTGCGCATTGAGAGCGACTGCTAAACCAACCCCTTCACGCACCATTTTAACCGCGCGATCCACGGCATTTTTTAGCATAAAGTTGCTGAGTGTGTCACGGCTAGCTTCAAGCGCATTTAACATTGGTACGCCACTGGAAAGTAACATTGATAAAGTATTTGAAAAGCGCGCAATATCAATATTTACCAGTAATTTACCTGCAATTGGTAATGTTAGTAAGCGGCGATGAAACTTGATTTTATTTTCGGGGTTTTTCAGTGAGCGCATAAATAAAATTACGGCGAGAATAATTGCAATTAGCATATAAATTCCGTAACTACGCAGTCCGTTACTCGCGCCAATCATCGCACGGGTAATCAATGGTAGGGTTTGTTTCGAGGCTTCAAAAACTTTTACAATTTGTGGCACGACAAACACCAAGAGTGCGACAATTACCATGGTTGCAACAATTGATACAATTACTGGATAAAGTAACGCCATCATGATTTTACTGGTTAATTCACGGGTTTTATCACTGTAATCGGCTAATTTTGTCATCACATTGCCAAGGCTTCCCGATTGCTCACCAGCATTTACTAAGCTGCAATAAACTGGCGGAAAAATCTTAGGGTACATGCGTAATGAAGCACCTAATGGTCGTCCACCTAAAACTTCACTGCGCACACCACTCATAATTGCTTTTTGTTCTTGACTTTCTAATTGATCAGAAAGTGCGCCTAAAGATTGTTCGACGGACATTCCAGAATTAATCAAAATTGCAAATTGGCGGGTAATGAGGGAAAGTTCAAGGGTTGAAATAGCTTTACGTTGAAATGAGACGTTTTTGGCGGATTTTTCTTTACGTGATTTTTCAGACTCTAAGTGTGAAACAATGAGCCCTGTATTACGTAACAGTAAGCGTGCTTGCTTAGGATTTTCAGCTTGGATTACCCCAGCTTTTTCTTTACCATTTTTGTCAATGGCTTTATAATTAAATGTTTGCATAGTTTACTCTTTAGTAATTGCGATAATTTCTTCAATTGAAGTTTTACCCTCAATTACCCAGCGTAAACCATCCATGCGTAAGGTGCGCATATGACATTTTTCAGTAGCATAAAGTTCAATTGCCGTTTCTGAGGCATTAGTGTGAATTAAGCGTTGAACTTCGTCGTCAACCATGAGTAATTCATGAATCCCTGTGCGTCCTTTATAACCAGTTCCACTACAGTAATCACAACCAGCAGCACGATAGATTTTAGTGCCATCAGGAATGGTATACTCTTCGCGTAAAGCTTGAGACAAGGTTAAGTTTTCGGTTTTGCATTTTGGACACAGCAAACGAATTAAGCGTTGCGCCAAAATTCCAATTAAAGTTGAAGATAGCAAGAATGATTCAACTCCCATATCGAGCATCCGCGTAATGGTTGATGCGGCGGAATTGGTATGCAGGGTTGCCATTACTAAATGTCCAGTCAAACTCGATTGAACGGCGATCTGTGCGGTTTCTAAATCGCGAATTTCTCCAATCATGACCACATCGGGATCTTGACGTAAAATTGAACGCAAGGCTCGTGCAAAAGTCATGTCAATTTTGGCATTAACCTGGGTTTGACTAATTCCTGGAATGTCGTACTCGACAGGATCTTCCACCGTCATGATGTTGAGTGCATTTGAATCAACCCGAGCTAAAGCCGCGTAGAGTGTGGTTGATTTACCTGAACCTGTTGGTCCAGTTACCAAAAAAATTCCATGAGGACGAGTAATTAATTTATCAATATTAACTAGTGTATCGGCGGCCATTCCCAGTGTTTCAAGTTGCAAGCGTTCTTTATTTTTATCTAATAAACGCATTACAATTCGTTCACCATGTCCAGTTGGGATACTTGAAACCCGTAAATCAACTTCGCGCCCAGCCAAACGCAGACTAATCCGTCCATCTTGTGGCAAACGTTTTTCGGCAATATCCATTTGTGCGAGAATTTTAATCCGCGAAATTAATGCTGCATGCAAACCTGGGTTAACATCGGTAATTTTATGTAACACTCCATCACGGCGAAAACGGACTAGTGAAGTACGCTCATAGGCATCGAGATGCACATCTGAAGCGTCTTCTTTCACGGCTTGGGTTAAGAAGGCATTAATAATTCGAATTACGGGGGCATCATTTTCCGACTCAAGCAAATCTTCAGTTTTTTGCAAATTTTGCATTAAATCCGAAATATCAATATCATCCTGCATATCATCAACTACGGCGGCAGCATTGGCGCTAGAATACGCCTCAGCCACGAGTGAATCAAAGGTTTTTTCATCAATATGATGGAGCTTAATGGGTAAATTTACCTTGCGTTTAACTTCACTAATTACGAGTGGATTTAATTTATTCGCTGTTGCCAAATGTACAAATTCATCATCCGCAGCGATAATGCATATTTTATTTGCCCGCGCAAACGTATATGGAATGCGCCGCGAATATTTATTGGGAGAAAACTTTAGTTGTTCCATTTTGGCTCGATTAATTAGCGGTTCCATTAATTGAAATTGCATTCGGTGCGGTTTGTTGCACCGTTACACCATTATTATTCCAAGTTTTAATTGGTGTTGTTGATGAGCTTGCTGGGCTATTTGGTTGCAAATTGGTTCCTTGAACTCCATGGGTCAAATCAATAATTGGTTCGCTTGGAATAGTGTTAACTTGAGTCGGAACTTTATTGTCATAAGGTACTTGATTTTCTAGAGTAACTGCATTAATTTGTGGCAATAACGCGTTACCTTTAGCTTGGATCATATTTTGCTGATCCATGATATAACGATAACGTTGGTTAGTTAACGCTTTAGAACCTTCAGAATCACGAATAATCACAGGACGCAAGAAAATAACTAAATTTTGCTTCTTGTGAGTACGGCTTTGCCAGCTAAATAACCAACCGAGGTAAGGAATTGAGCTTAAAACAGGAAATCCAGAATTTTGTAATTGGATATAATCGGATGTCATACCGCCTAGTGCAATCATTTGACCATCGTTAACAACTAATTGAGTTTTTAAGTTACGTTTCAAGATATTTGGACCATTTTGTGCAAAAACACCAGTTGGTTGATCTGGATCCAAAGAAGAATCTTCTTGATAGACCGAAAGCTGAATTGTGCCACTTTGAGTGACTAGTGGTTTAATGCGTAGCACCGTTCCTAAATCTTGACGATTGACTGTGGTAAATGGGTTTACGGTTGAATTACCACCTGTAGTTGCATACGAACCTGATGGAATCCCAATGTTGGAACCCACAAAAATTGAGGCCTCTTCATTGTCAAGTGTGAGTAAAGTTGGACGTCCAATAATGTTACCCGAACTAGTTGCGGCTAACATATCGGCAAGGGCTGAAATACCTGGGATAGTTTGTCCACCAATATTTACTGTTCCAGTGACCAGTCCAACATAAATTTCGTTTGGTAGTGATGTGGGTGCAGAAGGAGAACCTGTGCCTCCACCAGCTAAAGACATTGCAGTAGTAGCAAGACTACTTACTGCACTACCAGCACCGCCGTAATTAGATAATACGGCTACACCAGCATTATTATTTCCAGCACCCCCGATCCATTGAATTCCAAAATTGCCCTGCTCAGTAGTATTGACATTGGCAATTAAGGCTTCAATCATTACCTGCACGCGGCGTACATCCAACATGTTAATGACCATTCTGAAGTTACGATAAACTGCTTCAGGTGCTTGAATGATTAAAGAATTAGTGGTTGGTTCAGCCTGAATTAAAATTTTGGCTGCATTTTTATCGCCATTTGGTTGAGTTCCTGAACTGCCTTTTGAAGATGTTGTTTGAGGCGTCTTGCTGCCGCCACCTCCAGAATAGCCACCACCACTGCTACCACCACCTCCTGAACTACCACTGCTCTGGAAAGCCGAGCTCGTATCTGAAATTGCACGATTAGCTGGTGATGGAGCTAGATCAGGATTGTCTTGTCCGCTAGCAATAATTCTAAGCACTTCGGCCACGTGGGATGCGTCAGCATTGCGTAGATAAACCACGTGTAAATTATTGTTACTCTGTTGAGTTTCTTGATCTAAACTTTGCGCTAGTTTTTTTAAATCCTCTTGCTTGGAGGCTACATTAGATGAAATAATTAGCGAATTAGAATTAGCATCAACCGTAATATTAACCGCTGGTCCGTTATCTGCCGATGCACCACCACCGCCACCGCCACCAGTTGCACTACCAGCAGCACCTAAGTAGCTTTGTAAAGTTTGTGCAACATCACTGGCATAAGCATATTTTAATTTAACCGTAACTGGCGTAATTTTAGTGGCCTTAGTTACGTTTAAATCATTGATTATTTTGGTGATGCGTGTCATATTAGATGCATAATCCGTAACAACTAACGCGTTGCTATTCGTATAAACTGAAATGGTATTATTTGGTGAAATCATTGGACGCAATGTATTGGCTAATTGGGTTGCCGAACCATTGTCAATTGTGAAAATTTTGGTGATTAATTGATCACCTGGATTATTTTTGCCCATGCTGTCAGTACGCATGCCATAGGTACGTGCATCGGTTTCAGGTAAAACTTTAATGACTCCATCGGCCTCAACCGTAGCAAAGCCTTGCATACGTAAAGCTGACTCTAAAACTTTATAACTTTCAGCTTTTGAAATGGGTTTTTCTGAAACGATATTAACTGTACCTTTAACCCGCGGATCAACTACGAAATTTTTCCCGGATAATTTGCTAATCGCTTTAATCACGCTTTGAATATCTGCATTTTCAAAATTAAGCACAACTTTATCATCTGAAGTGGTGCTTTGGTTATTGCCACTTGAACTTGACGCGTTAGAGGCGCTGGTTGTCGGTGTAGGACTAGCTGTCATTGGATTAGTTACCGCATAGCCAGTATTTAAAATAGATATTCCGCAAAGTAGAGCGCAAAGTTGTTTAAGCTTTAAATTCATGTTATTCCTTTAGGTCGTGGAGTAAGTTAATTTTGATTATTAGTCGAATTTTGTTGTTGAAATTCTTGGATCATTTTTTGGCGTTTTGCAGCCAGTGTCTCATCTGGATTGTTGGGTGCATTGGCATTTGCGGGTTGACCATCTGTTCCATTATTAGCTGGAGGTATTGGTGGTGGCGTAGTCGGTTGAGAGTCATTCGGATGACTATTGTTTACATTGCTATTATTAGAATTATTAAAAGAGTTTACTTGAGCCGTTGAAGCTGCTGATGAAACACTTGGTGGTGTATTACTCATTGCATTACTTCCGCCAATTTGTATGCTAACATCCTGATTTTGGCTGGTCAAAATAATCCCAGTTGGCGTAATTGCTTTTATTTTACCTTCAAGTACCGTATCGCCAATTGACGCGATGATATGTTTGTCATCGACTTGCAGGAAAGCTACGCTATTATCAGGACCAGCAGCATAAACCCCAATAACCTTTAGATTAATTGTTGGTACAGCAGCATGTTCCTCAACGTAAATCCCAAAAGCCGCACGATTAATAATTGCTTGGGCAAAATCTTGGCTTTTAGCTGTGTTAAGCGCTGGGTTTTCTATGCTGTTATAGCCGATAGGCTTAGCAAACCACCAAATGATCTGAGCAATCAAGATAGAGGTTAGAATAAAAACTAGATAGCGTAGTGCGCGGCTAGTATTTACAATTAATTGATTTGGGCTTATTTTTTTCATTAATGAGTTTTATTTATTAAAAATTAAAGGCTACGAATAGACATGAATATAAAAATAACCCAATATTGTAGCACATTTAAGCGCTAAAGTTAATTCGAATAGAATAAATATCTGT
>DPRZ01000111.1 GCA_003538525.1 Neisseriales bacterium | reverse complement strand
TCTACCTTAATATTATTACCAGAATTTAAAGACAAATTAGTTATTAACTTTCTAATTTCCAAACCTACTTAGTCTGGCATAATTAGATTAGTGAACAAGTTTGTCTTTCAATATTACTCCGTAGCAGCTGGTTTATGTTTGGTACGCCGACGTTTTGGTTTACGCGCCTTACGTTTCTTTTTATATTCAGGTGGCGCAATATCGCCTAATTCAACCAATAATTCGGTGCGCAGAGTTTCATCCGCAACCATAAAGCGATTCCACCAATCAAATAATTGTGGATCAACTTGTTTAAATTCATTGCGTAAATTAAACAAATGCCATGCTTGACGGAAACGACCATGCACAGGCACATGTTCTAGGCGTGCAAAGCTTGGTAGATCAAAATCAACTTGTAGCATCCAAACTTCACGAATTGAAGAATATAAATTTTGCGAAATACCACTGGCAAAAATTGGATCTTTATTGCGCGCAATTGCATCCATTAAAGCTTGACGTGGATGAGGATTTTCTTCTAATTCTTGCAACCAACTCTTATAAATTGGTGGCCACATCATGCCTGCTAAAATGAAAATTAACGAAACATCTTCATTGCCAGCCAAACGTAAATCAGTTTTTTCAAGCACCTTAAGTGCAAATTCATCAGGCGTTGGGTTAAAAAATAATTTGTCCAATAAAGGGAAAACTTTACGCGGAATTTTTAACTCATACAGTTCACGCACCACGCTTAAAGCATTACCCGACATTAAGAGTTTTAACATTTCTTCAAATAAACGCCCTTTGGGTTCATTTAACAACAAATGTTTTACATTGCGAAAATTAATATAGGTATTTTCATCGATGGCTAGACCAAGTTTTTCAGACAAGCGGATTGCACGTAACACACGCACCGGATCTTCCAAATAACGCTCATAAGGATTACCAATCACACGAATTAACCGTTTTTCAATATCTTGAATGCCATTATGATAATCAACTACAACCTCGGCAATTGGATCGTAATATAAGGCATTTACCGTAAAATCGCGCCGAAAGGCATCTTCATCCATATCACCATAGTTGTTATCAACTAAAATTCGGCCGTGTTCACTCAGCGCTTGCTCATGAACTTTGTTACTACGAAAAGTTGAAACTTCCAAAATATGACGCGCAAAGCTTGGCTTGCCAATTCTGGCACTACGATCTTCATTTTTACGCTCAAAGTAAACATGCACAATTTTGAAGCGTCGCCCAATAATCATTGAGTTACGTCCAAAAATGCGCCGAATTTTTTCTGGGTCGGCATCGGTCACCAAGTCATAATCCTTGGGTTTCTTACCTAATAATAAATCACGCACCCCACCGCCAACGACGTAGCCGCTAAATCCATTTTGTTGTAATTTTTTGATAACTTGCAATGCATCTTGATCCATCATTTCGTGATTTAAACCAAGTGTAGCTGCCGAATAAATTTGTTTTGTCATTAATAATCCACTAATTCTTTGTAATTTCTAACCAGCCTAATTTGAACTAAATTGTACTAAAAATCATCTTTTTTGTAAGTAAATTCTAGCTGTTCAAATGCTTTTAGCAATAAAAAAAGGCGTTGCATTCTAAATATTTACAACGCCGTTAACTGGTGATTCTAACATATTTATCCGTTGGTGACGAAACTAATCCAACATCAACACAGCACCGCTGCAATGACTATAACGACATTGCGGCATAAAGTTTATTTTTTACTGTATAAAATCCCAATTGCCTGATTCATAAACAAGACAATCTCTTGCTCATAACCAGGAATTAATCCTGCAGGAATATCGCCAGATTTCATGAGTTCCCACATTTTTTGACCTAATTCAGGATTACTTTCATATTGTCCATTCGCAGAATCCATCCACTTTTGGGCAACCTCTTGTGCGGCTGGCGATGCTGGATCTTGATCCATTAATGATTTAGCTTCTGCAAATAATCCACTCCAGACTGCATCGCGGTCTATTTTAGCTTGTTGAAAATTCATTTCAGCAAAGAAATTTACTTCATCATTAGAAAAATTACGTTGCGCCCACTCTTTAACTATATTATCATGTGTCATTTTAAAAACCTCTAACATTTTGTCAATGGATTGCCATTCAATTTCATTATTTTTAGAATACAGATTTATGCTTTGCTGAATCAAAAGTAAACCTTGATTCAACTTAGCAATATTATCCTGAATAATTTTAGCCTGTAAGTTCAAAGAACTTAGCCAGTCTAATTGATTGCTTAAAAGTATTGTTTTAATTTGCTTTAAATTAAAGCCAATATATTTAAGAATACTAATTTTCTGAATAACTTGTAAATCCTCACTGGAGTAAAAACGATAACCGACAGCACTTTTATGATGTGGTTTCAATAAATTCTCCTCATCATAGTAGTGAAGCGTACGCACGGTAACACCTGTCAATTTACTAAATTCTTTTGTTGTCCAATATTTAGTCATTTTCACCTCCTAACGATAATGTAAATTATCACGTAACGTTAGAGTCAAGCCCAAAATAAATTTAATTGCATTTTTGTATAAATTAATTCCCCACCAGTAATTATTCACCAACTAAAACAATTAATTAACAAAAATAGCGTGTAATAATTTATTGTAAATTTTTTCT
>DPRZ01000286.1:4628-6180 GCA_003538525.1 Neisseriales bacterium | reverse complement strand
GTAATTGCGACTTTATAGCTTTCATCTAAGATGGTTGAAACTGGAGCCGAAGCTGGATCTACAATAGGGATCGTCATTGAGTAGCCCTTAACCGGGTAAACAGGAATCTCAATCCCTAGACTTAGGAGCATTTGGCGCGAAAAACAACCAAGTGCCATCACATAATGATCGGCGGTTAGTTCTTCGATACCTAAAAACACGCGATTAATTTGATTATTTTGTTTCTCAATCTTGGTAATAGTTTTACCCATGATGAATTTCACCCCCAACGCCTTGCAATGCTCGGTTAGTTTTTGGGTAAACATATTGCAATCGCCGGTTTCATCGTTGGGTAATTGCAGACCACCGCTTAAATTATGCTTAGTCTTGGCGAGTGCTGGTTCAACTTCGGCACAGCCATTCGGATCTAAAGCACGATAGCGTACGCCACATTCTTCTAAGACTTTAATATCTTTAGCCATTCCGTCGAGTTGTTTTTGAGTGCGGAATAATTGCAGTGTTCCACCTTGACGGTCGTCATAGCTAAGCTTTAATTCTTGGCGCAGGGCAATAAATTGATCGCGACTATATTCAGATAAGCGTAACATGCGTCCTTTGTTAATTGCATAGCTGTTATTGTTGCAATTGGACAACATTTGTGCAATCCATGCCAGCTGAAATAAACTGCCATCAGGAGATATTTTTAACGGAGCGTCGGCTTGAAAGAGCCATTTTAGTCCTTTGAGTGGAATTCCTGGCGCCGCCCATGGGGTAGCATAACCTGGTGAAATTTGCCCACAATTGGCAAAACTAGTTTCTAGTGCTGTCTCATTTTGCCGTTCAATAACCGTTACCTCACAGCCAGCTTTCGCTAAATACCATGCGGTAGTAACACCAATTACACCGCCGCCCATTACTAATACTTTCATGATGACTCCTTTGATACCTTATGTTGCTATAGTTTAAAAATTAGCTTTAGTATGAAATTAGACCTTTTGCTTAATTTAAGTCTAAGTTACTCTTCACCGCGTAATTCGGTTTTTAATTTTTCGATGTTAACGGCAATCCCTTCACGGCTATCTTGATTGATTAAAAATATTTTAGTAAAAATTACACTTAATCCAAAAACTAGATAGTTATCAATTGGGAAATCAATCAGGTGCGCTTTGTGGCAATACGAGATTATGAATAAACCAATTACGTAGGCGGTGAAATACCAGCTTTTCTTGAAAGCTAAAAGTGGTTGAGAGCGCTCAAAGATTAACCAGTAAGCGAGGCAGCAGAGTAAAATTAATAAAACTAAGTAAAATAAATTGTCGGTACCTGACCAATAGACAAAGAAACTACAGGCGGCAAAACCGAGGTAGCCAAACACATTGGGGAAAGGTAATTTGAATTTGCGCTCTAATTCGGGAAATTTGTCGCGGAGTATCATTAATGCCAGGGGTCCAGAGAGGCAGCTTAGTAACGTCAACGAGGATAAAAAATTAACTAGTTGAGTCCAAGTTGGAAAGGGCAGTAAAAAACATGCACCAAGAATCATATTGATCCATAAGGCAATATAGGGTGCTGA
>DPRZ01000286.1:0-4428 GCA_003538525.1 Neisseriales bacterium | reverse complement strand
GTAACCGTAGTATAAACATTCGCTGTGCCAAGTGGGGCAATAATTGCATCAATAAATAAAATGGTGTAAATATAATGCAAGCCAAATAAGCTTAATAACCCAAGGAGAGGTGCGACGCTAGTGATTAATGAAGCTTTTTCGCCAGGCAGACAGAGCATAAACATTAATGATAATGAGCTATATAAGACCCACCCGATTACGACCGGTGCAATGATAGAAAGTGGGATTGCTCGGCGTGGGTTGGCGGCACTATTGGCTAAAATTAAGCCATTTTGAAAACCAGCAAAGGCAAAAGCTAAACCAGAGCTTGTAATAGCCAGTAAAATTGGCTCAAAGGATAATTTAGGCAAGGCATGGTTGTTTAGTACATGGTTATGATTACCATAAATAATAATCATGCCAATTGCGATGGATAAGGGAATAAAGATTTTCCACATGCTGACGATGGAATTAACTTTAGTTACCTTGGCTAATTGTTTGGTGTTAAACCAGGTTAAAAAGAGCATGATGCCTAAGGCAACGATTAAGCCATAACCAGATAAAACTACTCCTGTTGCGTTTTGGTGAACTAAATCGGGAAACCAGAAACCTAAATATTGGATTGCTGATTGCGCTTCTAAGGGTAGGTAAACAATATAACTAATCCATGCGAGTGAAATAAAAATAAAACCTAATGGACGTGAATGAGTTACACCCATAAAGCGCATTACACCGCCTACGATCGGTAAAATTGTGGCGACTTCAGCAAAAGCCAAGCCGATAATTAGGGTAAGTAATGCCGTGAGTGTCCATGACAGTAAAACCCCTGTACCAGCGGTTTGAAAACCATAATAAGGTGAAAATAACCAGCCACTGCCAATCATGCCGCCAGTTGATAATAAAATTAATTGTAGAGTTGAAATTTTCTTCATCAGATAATGTTCCTTTAAGAATGATAGTATTGGCTAAACCCTGAAGATAGGTATTTTTTGTACCATGTTATCTTTTTTCATCTGAGTATGTTTACTTAAGGTTCCATCAATTAGGCACATTATTGCAAACAGTATTATTGAGTTATTTTGCAGGTTTTGAATTCAATTGCGAATGTTAAAGCATTGGTCAATGTTTTTCAAGTAGCAGTGCAGCATTAACCTAGTAAGTTATAAGTAGATTCTTGGTTTTTGGCGAATTTATTATACGATAGTTCTGTCATAATTATTGAGTGTTAATTAAATTTTGCTTGGCTGAGGGTGCTGGTTTTTAAAATGTAAATATTTCTAGCAATTCAGGTTTTATACTATAATACTTGCTGTAAAAATTACACCTTTGAAGGAAGATGACATGAATAATTGGGAACAAGATACGATTCAAAAAGTTTTACTGGAAACGATTAAAGAACAACGCCGTGCACGGCGCTGGCGTATTTTTTTTAGATTACTAATTGTGATTGCCGTAGCTTGGGGCTTTTGGTTGAGCTATGGAAGTAGCGAGGATGATACTGAGGCTAAAACTGGTCCACAAGTGGCGGTAGTAGATTTTAAAGGTGTAATTGATGGCGATAGTAAAAACTACGCCAATGTGATTGAAGGCGTAACCAAGGCGCTTAAAGATAAAAAGACGGTGGCGGTTTTAATTCGTGCCAATTCACCAGGTGGTTCACCTGTTTATTCAGATATTTTAAATAATGAATTAAGTCGCTTACGTAAGCTTTATCCAACTAAACCAATTGATTTTGTTGTCGAAGAAGTCTGCGCATCGGGATGTTATTATGCAGCGGCGGCAGCGGATAAAATTTATGCTAGTCCAGCTAGTATCGTTGGTTCAATTGGGGTGATTTATACTGGATTTGGTGCCACTGAAGCGATGAAAAAACTGGGTTTGGAAAGTCGCTTGATAATTTCAGGTAAAAATAAGGCGATGGGTTTTCCTTTTGTAGCAGAAAATAAAGATCAAACGCAGATGCAACAAAAAATGTTAGACGAAGTTCATCAACAATTTATCGATGCGGTAAAACGTGGACGTGGTAGTAAATTAGCTCAAGATCCTGATTTATTTAGTGGGCGCTATTGGCTGGGTCAAGATGCGCAGAAATTGGGTTTAATTGATGGTTATGGTACGGTGAGTAGCGTTGCACGTGAACAGTTTAAATCTGAGAATGTGGTTGATTTTACGCCAGCACAAGATACCTTGGATAAATTATCGAAAAAATTTGGGGTTGGTTTGGTTGACTCGGCAAAACAAGCCGTATTAAGTGGTGGACTGACTGGTTCAATCAATTGATGCTTATTCTCATTCTGCTACTGACGTTAGTAGCAATCTATTTTCTTGCGGTCTATGCTTATTTTAAGCGGATGACCGCAAAATATTTTACGACACTCGATCGTACGCAACATCTTCAAGATAATTTGCAACTTAAATCCGTACAACAAATCCGTGAGCGCTATGCTGCGGCTGAAACGATTAATATTTTAGTTTTAACTGGTGGTGGTGTGCGCGGTTTGATTCCGTTACAGGTTTTAGCTGAATTAGAGCGCTTAACGGGTAAAAAAACTGGTGAGTTATTTGACTTTATGGCTGGTACATCGACTGGTGCGATTAACTGTGCCATTATGGCATTGGCAGATGATGCAGCAGGGCGCCGCTTTTCGGCAGCAGATATTGCGCGCGATTATGTGAGTAATATTCGGCAAATGTTCTCAGCCCCGTGGTATCATAAATTTCTGACTGTCTTTGGTTTATTTGGTCCACATTATTTACCAGAGGGTAAGCTTAAGGTCTTGCGCGGTTATTTTGGTGAGGCGACCTTAGCGGATTTGGCGACTAATTTATTAGTGCCAGTTTATGATCTAGTCGAGAACGCATTGCGAATCATTCGGAATTGGGAGCCAAAAGGGAATCAACATTATACTAATTATTTATTACTTGATTTAATTCATGGCGCCTCGAATCCGCCGTTATTGTTTTCGCCGCAAGCTTTTTTGGTAGGTAATAAAAAGAAAGTTTTTATTGATCCAGGGGTGGTAATTAACAATCCTGCCGAAGTTATTTTATTAAATACGTGGTTGATGTTTCCGAACAAAAAACTTCGGATTGTGCAAATTGCCAATGGCGGGGATGATGGCATGCACTATCGTCATTCACATATGGCGGAATTTGGCGCTTATGGTTTATTGCAATATTTATTAAATTCGCCGATAATTAGCAGCAAATTTTCTACTGATCTGGTGCTTGAATACATTAAAGAAGCTGGCGAAGCATATCTGGAGGTTGATTTTGTATATTTAGATGCAAAATGTGACTATAAATTAGCTAGTGGTGATGTCTCGGATGAGAATATGGCTAAAGTTCAACAATTTGCAAATCAAATGCTGGATGAAAATGCGTCAAGGCTGGCTACATTAGCCAAGGATCTAGTTGTTTAAGTTTCGTTGGCTGAGTTTTGGTGGGTAATTAGTTTAATTAACTTATTTGCAATGTGGTTTTGCTGTGCTATAATTATGCGGTAGCTTGGAGCCTATGGTGCTTTGAGTTTTGTGATAAGTTTAAAGATTAGCGGACATTAACGAGGGAGAAAGTTATTGTGAATCAGCTTCTAATTATTAAAATTTTTGTAATTGTTTTAGTCTGTTCGACGTTTACGTATTTTTTGTTAAATTTCAAATATGGTCAAGAGCAATTGACTTTGAAAGCCAAATTACAAACCGTTGTGAGTGGCTTTGTTGCCAATTTCTTCGATACTTTTGGTATTGGTAGTTTTTCGAGTTATTTTGCTTTGCGGAATTTGTTTGGCCTGCTCCCCGATAATAAGCGTTACAACGGAACGTTGGTGGTTCAAGCAACTTTACCAACCATGCTGCAATCGGTGCTTTTTTTACAATTGGTTAAGATTGATAGTTTGACTTTAATTGTATCTTGTGTTGCAATCGCGTTGGGTGGAGTAGTGTCAGGATACTTTGTTAAATACGTAACTAAAAATGCGATTTATAATGTAATGCTAATAACTTTTGTGATCACTGCCATTATTTTGATTTTGAGCAAAATGAACATGTTGAATGTCGGTGGTGAATTGAGCCAAGTGCGCGGGATTGAATTAATTGTGTTGGCTGTCGTGATGTTTTTAGCAGGATGTTTACCTGCTTTTGGGGTGGGCTATTATTCAATTGTGTTGGTGGTGATATTTTTGTTGGGTTTATCGCCAGCAGTGGCGTATCCAATTATGACAACTGCAAGTGCGGTACAAATGCCAATGACCGCCGTGCCGATGATTAAGAACCGTCAATTTTATTCACTAAGTGCAATAATTATGGCTGTAACGGGATGTCTTGCGGTATTGGTTGCGGCACCAATTATTTCTAAAATTGATGCAACGATGTTAAAATGGATTTTGTTAGTGGTACTGGTTTATAATATTTGGATGCTAATAAAAGCTAAGCTTGAATTAAAAGCTAC
>DPRZ01000063.1 GCA_003538525.1 Neisseriales bacterium | reverse complement strand
TCAGTTGCGTTAAGTAATTTATTTTCAATTGGCACTGGCTTTTGGTTTGTCCAAGCCGCTGCAAATATGCCAATTTTAAACGCCAGCAGTTTTGAACAAGTTAAAGCTGCTAAAGGCGGTTACTATGTAGCTTATTATAATTACATGCAAACGGTGAAATCGGCCTTTGCCGATGTCGATAATAGTTTAACCAATCAAGATAAAGTTAACCAACAATATTTAGCGGGACAAAAATCGCAAGCGGCTAGTTGGCACTATTATCAATTAGTTTTAGCACAATACCAAATTGGAACAGGCAATAAAATTAGTCTGTTAAATGCTAAATTAGCCACTGATAGCGCATTACTCAATTTAAATCAGCTCAAAATGCAACAATTAGCCAGCATAGTCCAAGTTTATCAATCGCTTGCTGGTGGTTACAATGTCGCTGAATCCGACATTCCAGCACATTCAGCGAATGATGCCAAATAAACCAGCGCGCAACAATCAAAATGACGATAATTAAAGTTACGTAAATTTTAAGCGCTAAAATTATCCCAAGGTTAATTCCATTAAATTACACCAGTAATTATTACGCTAAATACTTAACCAGATTATAATAATGTAAATTAACTTAACCTCATACTGGAGTTGTCATGAAAAAATTAATCTTATTATCTTTATGTCTGAGTGCTGGGATAGGCTTGGCAAACGCAGATGGTTGTGATGCTGATGATCCAATGTTCAATGAGGGGATTGCAAAAAATCTAATTAAACAATGGAATAATAGTTTATTAACCGCAAAAAGCAACACCGCACAGGAACTAAAAACTTCCGCTCAGGACGTCGTCAAGGCTAACTATGCACCACACGCGGTACTACTACCTACTTTAAGCGATGTAATTCGTATGGATACGCCTCAGCTAGTTGATTATTTTGAACATTTTTTAAGCAAACAACCTCATTTAGCCGCTGGGTCACCCTATGACACGGCAGTTTATTCAAGTTGCGGGCTTGGAGTTTACAATGGAGATTATGACTTTATTGCCAAAGGTCAGCCAGTCATGCATGCACGTTTCACTTTTGTTTATGAGTATCTCGATCAACCAACCTTAGCTGGTCAAAAACCAGGTTGGTACATCGTATCACATCACTCGTCGTTACAACCACCCAGTCAACCCGAGCATAACTCGCACAATGAAAGCACGCCATTAGCAAAAATTAACTTTGAATTCTAAAGGCTAAAATTCAAATTTATTCGACAGCAACCGCTTCACTCTTTGATTGATTGGTTGCTGAAATAAGTTTGCAGAATACTACATGCGGCAAGTTGATCCAATTTACCTTTTTGCTCACGTCCATAAACGCCTTGTTCATTCAATAATGAACTGGCATGTGCAGAACTAAAATCTTCATTAATCATGATAACCGACAGGTTAAATTTACGTTCAAGGCGTTTGGCAAAATTGTTAATCGTGTTAACTAACTGAATTTTTTGTGGATTATCATGTGCATGTGGACAACCAACGATCAATAACTGCGGCTGCCACTTGGTAATTAGTTCACCAATTTGATCAATTTTTGGCCACATTCCCTCAGCACAAATAGTCGCCAGTGGATGCGGAATCTGCAATAAGCTATTGCCCATAGCCACTCCAACGCGTGCCTCACCATAATCAAACGCCAAAATGGTGCAGGGTTTAGGCATTGCCTGCCCCACTAAAATCAAAAGTGGCTAAATTGGTAATTCCTGCCAGACGCAAGGCTTCAGCATAACGTTGTTTCGGATCTGTCACCGATAATAAATGCCGCGCTGAATCATCTAACACCAGCCAATTATTAAAGCGCACTTCGCGCTCTAACTGTAAGGTTTCCCAGAGACAAAACCCAGCGGTTAGCATCAATGGCGTAACTTGCTCTTCACGCGCAAGTTGGCGAATTTTTTGCTGGCTACCCGTTAAGGTTAATTTAGAATTATCGCTACTTAAATGCAATAAAAACCCCGAACCCAATTTAACTGGACCACCTAAATTAGTTGGAATATTCCGCCATTGTTTAGGATAATGTTGAAATTCAAAATCAGTTAATTTCTTCTGCTCTTCCTCGAGGCTTTTATTAATAATCACGCCAATTGCGCCGCTAATTGTGCTGTGTTCGGTAATATAAATGACACTTTGATGAAAAATATCATCGCCAATTGAGGGCATTGAAACTAAGCATTTACCTTTAAAATTCTCATTTAATTCAATATTCATTTTACTCTTATCATCCTTTATAAACTAATTATTCTGGCGCAACCTGTGCGTGCTGAACGGCTTCAACTAAGCTCACACTCACCACCGTTGAAACACCTTTTTCTTGCATGGTGACCCCAATTAATTGATCGGCCATTTCCATCGCTAAACGATTATGCGAAATATACACAAATTGAGTTTTACTCGATAACTCTTGCACCAAATTACAAAAGCGCTGAGTATTGGCATCATCCAAGGGCGCATCCACCTCATCTAATAAACAAAACGGCGCAGGATTTAAACTAAATAACGCAAAAATAAAGCTCATTGCCGCTAGCGCTTTTTCACCACCCGAGAGCAAATGGATGGTCGAATTTTTCTTACCTGGTGGCTCAGCATAAATTTGAATTCCCGCAATCAAAATATCTTGATCAGTCAACGCCAAGCGCGCATTCCCACCACCAAACAAAGTCCGAAAATAGACTACAATCGCTTGATTGAGCTGATCAAATGTAGTTTGCAATAACTTCCGCGTTTCACCATCGATGTGCTCAATCGCTTCTTGCAGGGTCGCCGTGGCATGCTTTAAATCTTCAATCTGCCCTAGCAACTCTTGCTCTTTACCATTGGCAGCCGCTAAATCCTCAATCGCTTTCAAATTAACCAGCCCCAAATCAGCAATTTGCAGCTCTAAATTTTTACAATTCAGCACCAATTCATTAAGAGTAAGTTGGTTTTGCGCTAAGAGCAATTCAAGCTGTGCAGGACTCAAATCTAAATTGGCTAAATTTTCCTGATAGGTGGATAACAAAATATTCTGTTCTTGCTGTTTGAATTTAGTTTGATTAATTTTTTCTAAATTGCGCTGATAACTACTATTTAGGGACGCCGCCTGATTTTTCAAGGCAATAATTTTATTGGCTAACTCATCAATCGCGACTTGCACGCTTTGCATTTGCTCGGCAATTTTACCGATATGTTGTTGTAATTGAATAATTTCCTGCGCTTGATCGTTGCTATTAAAACTCGCGCGCTCGGAAGATAGTTCACTCAATTTTTGCCGCGCGGCGCTTAATTGCAGGCGTTTTTCTTCCAACAAATTTAAACTATTTTGACGTTGCTGCTGTAAGAGTTGATTATCCATAATCAATTTATTAGCTTGCGTATCCATTTCATGAAGTTTATTTTTGGCTAATTGCCACGAAGTTTCACGCTCCAATTTCTCTAATTCGACATCCTGACTAGCAACCTGCAAATCCTCAAGCTGCATTTGTTGATCTTCGTGTTGAATCGCCAAACTTTCAATGTCTGCGCTTAAATGGGTTAATTCTTGTTGCAGTAAATTCGACTCTTCTGTCACACGTTGTTGATGACGCTGATTTTGTAAATAAATTTGCTCTTGCTTGGTAAATTCTACTTGCAACTCATGTTGCTTATTTAGCAGGCGCTTATATTTAGCCGCCAGACTGCTTAAATCGTTGCGTAAGCCCTGCTGAGCGTGTTGTTGCGTGGCTAATTGCTGCTCCAAACGCGCGCTATTTAGCTCTAATTCAGCCTGTTGAGCTAGCTCCTGCTGCAGTTTTTGTTGATGCTGCAACAAATTATTTCCGCCACTCGTTGCATGATAAATCACATAGTCATGACTGGCTAAATGCCCATCCAAAGTCACCCCAAATTCACCCGCGTTTAATTGCAAATGTTCATCTGGTGAATTAATTATCCGATAAGCATTTAAATACTGATACAAACCAGTTAAACCAGGATGTTTTATTTGCACCAGCTCACTTAAACTACCAGCTTTAGCCATAGTTAGCGCGCTAGTTGTAATCCACAAGGCTAATTCTGCACGTGGAGTTTGCTGCAATTGAGTTAATTCATCAATTAATTTCGCATTTAACAAATTAGCCAACGCCACTTCCAGAGCTAATTCATAACCCGCAGTAACCTGCAAATGCTGCCAAACTTCACTTAAATCAGTTGCACCCAAGCACGACTCAGCCGTACCATCACTAGATGAATTTGCCAATAATTGCTCAAGGGTCTGGATCGTCGCAGTACTTACCGCAATTTGCTGATGACTCAGATTAACTTCTTGTTGTAATTGCGTAACGGTGCTGCTCAAATTCTCCAGCGCCGTAGTTTTATCTTCATGGGCTAAATCGGTTGCTATCAACTCATCGCCGACTAATTCAATTTCATCTTTAATAAAATGATAATTTTGATCAAAATCTAAACTCTGCGCTTCTTGCGCCAATTTGGCTAAACGGGTGCTAAGATTATTTTGCTGTTGGCGTTTATGATTTAAACTATTTTGCAATAATGCCAATTCATGTTTGGAACTACTTAAAACATCTTGGCGACTAGCTAATAAGCTGGCAATTTCCGCGTAAGCTTGCTGTTTGTCTTCAACTTGAAACTGCAACTCTTCACGCACCAAAGCTTGTTCACTCAAATTCAACTGATTATCTTCAATTTGCTCAGCAATCGTTTCGCCCTGCAAATTCAATTCACTAATATCTTGTTCTAATTCACGTTCTTTAGTTGCCAAATCCACTGATTCGCTTTCAAAGCGCTTTAATAAATCACTGTAGTGTTTAAAGCGTTCTTCAACCCGTGCCAAATTCGTGCGATACTCATTAAATTGCTGCATTAAATCCTGTAAAACTTGCTCGCGTTCGGCTTTTTTGTCTTGTTCCGCAGTTAAACTCAGGCTAACTTCTTCTAATTGATAGCCCAAAACACGTAGTTCTTCTTCACAATGCGCGATAAATTGATTGGCTTCATTGAGTAATTTATTGGCATCGCTGACTTTAATCGCTAAACTTAAGGTCTGTTGATGTTTTAGCTCACTAGTTAAACGTTGATGTAATTCGGCAACTTGCGCTTGCTCATGCAGCGTGCCCAATTGTTTGACTAATTCGCCATGAATATCTTCCAAGCGTTGTAAATTCTCATGGGTATCACTTAAACGTTGCAGAGTTTCTTTGCGTCGCTCACGATATTTCGACACCCCAGCCGCTTCTTCAACGAATAAACGCATATCTTCGGGCTTAGATTCAATAATTTTAGAAATCATCCCCTGCTCAATCACCGCATAACCCTTGGTACCCACACCTGTTCCCAAGAATAATTCGGTAATATCTTTACGCCGGACTTGCTGATTATTAATGTAGTAGTTAGATTCGCCTTGCCGAGAGATCAGGCGCTTAATTGAAATTTCATTATAGTTATTCCACAGCCCATAAAATGATTTACTGCTATTATCAAAAACTAATTCAACCGTTGCTCGTGAAATTGGTTTACGCTTAATCGAGCCATTAAAAATCACATCCGCCATTGATTCACCGCGCAGTTGTTTTGCCGAGGATTCCCCAAGCACCCAACGCACCGCATCAATTACATTCGATTTACCACAACCATTTGGTCCAACAATCCCGACTAATTGACCATGTACCTCGATCTGTGTATTATCGACAAACGACTTAAATCCGGCTAATTTAATTTGCTGTAACTTCATCTAGCTGTATATACCTTAATAAAATAAGCAATTATTGTAACATGTCAGCCTACTCCAGATTAAATTTGCTCAGTTTCACGACCTAAAACAGATCCTTAGCACACAGACTCAAACAAAAAGTACATTGATAACTAGCCAACCAAGCTTAATTCACGCTACAATAACTGCTAATTTATTTTCAACCTTTTACCGTAAAGATTTAATCATGTCAGCCGTATTAAAGACTACACCACTAATTAATAAAATTTTAGATATCATCACCGATGGAATGTTGCTATTGCAAAGTGATGAAATTAGCATGGATTACTCACAACTTTACGGTTTTGAGCTCAAATTAATTTTACATACGGGAGAAAATGGCAAACCAACCATACTAGCGCCTATTGAAAATTGTAGCAAGATTCAAGAGCAAATTGACGAATTGATGTTGGTTTTAGCCGAGGAGATTTTTGAGCAAAATCCAGCCATGACTGCAAATGTCGTCTCAATTGATTTAGAGCTTAGTTTAGTTCCAGAGATGCTGGCAAATTTTGAGAACACCACCATTCATTAACGCGTTATTCGCGGATAAAATTTGCAACGATAAAACGAAGCTTAATTTAAGTTATTTTTAAACACAAGATGTTCATTTCATCGATTAATTTAAAACATAAATAGGTAAAAACCCTCAACTAAAATAGTTAAAAGGATTTCATTCTAAATTCATTCCAAGCAGAATCAATCATCGTTATAATCGTAATCATCATCATTTTGATCTTTAGCAAACAAAAATGGCACGTTAATAAAGTAACGCGACGCTTGCTCATCAATATACTTCATATCTAAATTACCATTACAAAACTCTTGATAGGTATATTCTTCAAAACATTTACTACGGCTATTCACACTCATGACAAAACTATTTTTAGCTAGATTAGTCGTAATCGTCGCAACACAACCATTACCAACTGTGTAATTATAGGCATTCGGTTTTTTAAGTGATTTTTTAAATAACAAATACTCATTAATTGGGCATTCTAAACCTGTTGTGCTAAACAACACGCTTAGCCCCATATCATAACCAACCGCGATAAGTTTGATACTCGTAACATCTTTTTTATGCGTGTACCAACCAGGCGTAAAGCCCAATTTAAACAGGTTTCCCGCGGATTCGTTAACATTGCTCATTTGTGGATTCGTCGCATAACGCGTATTTATTCCACTATTGCTTGAACCACTTGAGGTATATTGAGGAGGCGTATCGGCATAGCAATTCACCACAGTTGAGATTAACAACGCACTAAGTAACCACGAAATTTTCATAACATCCAACCTCATAAAATAAATTAGCTAATTTGACTAATACTTAATCCAACTCATGCGCCATAATACCATCTACACACAATATTTGTCTCATTAATTTAGGAGTAAATTTACC
>DPRZ01000272.1 GCA_003538525.1 Neisseriales bacterium | reverse complement strand
AAATTATCTTCGATAACTCCAAGCAATAACTCATCACTAATTCTGCGATCGCTAACTGCACCCAGTTCAGCCTTAAAAATTGTCGCTAGATGTGGCGATAAGTACACCTCAACCGCATCAAAAGGAATCTTCATGATTGCTGCTAAACTATCGCTACCCGCACCAGTTTGTTCCAAAGCATCATAAAGCTGCCAGTTGCAAGCCATTAAATCTTCGTTATGAATAAATACACGTAAAATTGTCATTCTGGATGTTGCCATAAAATTTGCGGCCATTGGCCACTACGATTTTGCCGAAAAACTAATGCGATCCAACGAAATTGATCCTCATGAACATCAATTTGCACGTGGATGGTAAAATAACTTGAGGTCGTTCCCAGTCCAGCCAGATTTAAAGGAGTTCCATTCGCTTGCTTATCTTGAACGCCATTTTGGGTTAAAAATGTTTTAATTTGTCCAGTACTCTCAAATGCATTGGTCGCACGGTAACTTAATAAACGCTGCGCAACAGGGAGTTGAATCCCACTTTTTGCCGCAATCACCTCAGCTGAGGCTGTATTTACATTTACCGTCATGCCACTACCTTGTGCTTGATTAGCTGCTGGAACTGGAGGTTGAGGGCTACTTTCGTTAGCACTTTCATTCATCAATCCAGCGCCATTGACAGGAATAGCGGTCACGTACTGAGCCATTTTAAGAACCATCGGCGGAGTTATTCCTTTAACCAAAATTAATTCAGATAAATCCAACAATGGTCTTCCTGCTGGGCGATACGCCGGTTTGCCCTGTGTGTATTGCTGCATTATATCCGATTGATATTGTGGCGCCGCCATATAGGACGCAATATTTGCCGCCATACTTTGGGGTAAATTTATATTACTTAATAAGCTCGTAAACTGAGTTAAAACCACTTGATTTACTTGTCCATTGGTAGTTACTAAATCATTGATGTTAAACTTACTTTGCTCATCAATTATATAACCACTCATATAGGTTTCTTCTAACAACTTGGTTTTAGGAATTGGCTGTGCCCAAACATCATTCAGGCTATCAAAGCCAGAAGTTGCACCACTGGTACCAAGCCCAGCCCTCCCAAATGCAACTGCACTCAACGCCATAGTTGAAGCTTGTTCAATTTGTTGACGATTACTCAAGCGCTTAATTACTCTAAAATCCGTAACACTCAAATTAGCAATAATTGCCATTACAATAAAAACCACCACCATTACGGTAATGAGTGCCGCGCCAGATCTTTTGTGCATCGACATCATAATTCTTTCACACGTTCAACACTCTCACCTGATTTTAGTTGGTACTGCAACTTTACCGCCCGTGGCAAAACCGTTGGATCACCTCCCTCAGGTGGCCAACTATCATGCCATTGTTTATCCTGATACAAATATAAGACACTAAATGTTTGCACATTATCAATTAATAAGTCAATTTGGGGAACTGTGGTCAAAACACGGTTAAGCACTGGCCAAGTAACCAAATATAAGCTACCTTGATTAAAACGATAACCTATGCGTTTAGGTGGGGTTGTACCATATACATCATCACCAATATAACCACTTATGGTTAACTCTAACTGTGAATCATAGTTGCTGCTTAATTTAGGTTTACCTTGCAACGCAGGCAATATGGCACCATTTCCATCACGCACAACCAGTGGTATTGAACGATTCCAATTAGTTCCCATATTTGAATTAATTAAGGATAAATTACCCCACTTTTCTTGAGCCCCACCAGCGATTTGCTTGGTGTTAATCAAACTGGTAATAATTCGATAGGAAATTACCGAGATAATTGCAAAAATAATAACCGAAATCATAATTTCAATTAATGTAAAACCTTGGTGCTTGTTATTATATTTGCTCATAACTAATACTGCGCAACATACACAACGGTTTTAAAAATAACATAATCAGGCGTATTTTGCTCACTAATCGCAATATCAATTTTTCTAAAATATGGATTTGGGGTATTACTAACGGTTTCTACAACATTAAAATCTATTTTTGCCAAGCTAAGCTTCTTTTTGACGGTGCCTACATCAGGATATTCTTCATTAACAAAATACAAATTATACTCATTTTCCGCAACCCACGTAGCGACTTCACGCACAAATGTATCATGCACATCACTAATAATTAAACCAATTGCACGTGAAGCTGAAGCTAAAACAATAGTTACGATAAATAATGCAACTAAACACTCAATAAGTGTAAATCCTTTACGTTGCAACATTAATTTGAAACCTTATACCGACCAGCTAGATCACTATCAATCCACGAACTAAATTCGCCATTGCTAACTTCCACCGATAAACTATCATTATCCCCGCTGGGCAAAAATTTAATTTGTTGCTTTTCCTTTATCGGATTACCGTTAATCAACACCTGTTTAACCACCAAACCCGATGGCCAACTCCACGAGAGTAATTTTTTTAGGTCTAAATCTTCCCACTCGCCATCACGATAACGGCTACAGGTAATATTACCACTACCAAGCGAACATGCGATTACACTACTGGTGTAAATCGCATCATCCGATAAAATAGAGAAGGTTGCAGTTAATTTTTCTGCACTGGCCAAAAAGCGTGAATAACTTGGCGCCGTAATACTAATAGTTGCAACTGCTGACATTACCCCCATTATAACTAAAACTATCATGATTTCAATTAGGGTAAAGCCTTTTGTGCGCATAAAACTCTTTAATAAACAGCATTCAAATTATTGGTGTCCAAAGCAGCTAACTAACTATTATTGCCAGTTACCAACTACACTCGCACCATTATCACCCGATGAAGTTGCTCCATCTTGACCATAGCTATAGACATCAATTTCACCATGTTTACCTGGATTTTGGTATTGGTAATCATTACCCCATGGGTCTTGTGGCAATTTATCCAAATAACCATTAGGTTTGAAATTTTGTGGAATTGGTGCAATTGATGGCTTAGTTACCAATGCAGTTAACCCCTGTTGTTGAGTTGGATAACGAGTATTATCCAGTTTGTATAAATCTAATGCGGTTTTAATGTTCTTCACATCGGCTAGAGCTGCAGCTTTACGCGCATCATCGGTGCTACCCATGACACGAGGCACAACCAATGCGGCCATAATACCCATAATCACAATCACTACCATGATTTCAATCAAAGTAAACCCGGATCTTTTTCTTTGCATAACTTGCATAAGACGCCCTTTTAAAAATAAATAAAATCGTTAAAATAAAATAATAACGGATTTTATCACAACTTTTAATCTTTGCCAAAGATTAAACCGCATAGCCATTGGCTTTTTAGTGAAAATAATCGTCAATTGCAACTAAAACATTTAAGTTTAAATCGTACTTAAACCTAATACATCATACATCGAATAAAAACCTACTGGTTGAGCGAACAAAAATTTAGCGGCTAATAATGCACCTGCCGCAAAACTGCGCCGATTAGTAATTTCACTAGTCAAACTTAACTCTTCACCATCATTAATAAAAAGCGCAGTATGCTTGCCAATAATATCACCACCACGCACTACAGCAAAGCCAATTTCTTCGGGCTTACGAACCTGATTTTCCACACCACAACGTTCAAATTTGGCCACTTGACTAAATTCAACTCCGCGCGCAGCCGCAATCGCTTTGCCTAGACCCAACGCAGTTCCCGAAGGCGCATCTTTCTTGTAGCGATGATGACTTTCTATAATTTCAACTTCAGCTTGGGCTAAAGATTTTGCAACCAAGGCGGCAACTTTAAACATGATATTAACCGAAAGACTCATATTTGGCGATAAAAGCACAGGGATTTGTAATGCCGCGTCCTGTAAGCGTTGTAACTGCGATTCATTAAACCCAGTTGTGCCAATTACGAGTGGAACACGATTAATTAAGCACCAGTCTAATGTTTCCAGACAAGATTCAGGCACAGAAAAGTCAATTATTACTTGAGCCATATTTTCTACTGGCCAAGTTGTAATTATGCTCGGATCTGAATCAACTAAACTTTGTGATTTCGCAAAGCTTAACTGATATTCACTTGGCGCAGCATTGATCAGAGTTAAAATTTCCTGCCCCATTCGCCCCACTGCACCATTAAGCGCAATATTTAACATAACTACCCCTTACTTAATAAATACTTGTCCAGCCGATTCAACCGACTTCATGATATCGCTCTCAAAATTAATATTAACAATATAACTATTTCTTAGCTTATCATTTCTAAACTGTTGGAACATATATTGCCATTGTTGTGAGTTAAACATAAACTGTGTAACTGGATGTCCAACAACAAAAGAAACCTGATCCTTAGTCATACCAACCTTTAATTGACTCAGTTGTTGCTCAGTTATATAATTACCTTGTTGAACTGGGTACATATATGGAAAGCGCCATTCTGAGAATTTAACACCACTGCAGCCATTAAGAATAACAGTGATAAAACAATACCAAATTACTAAACTATTACGCATGATTTTCATTAATTACACCAAAAAATTTGCTTTAAGCGTTATTTTAACCTTAAAATACTAATTTGGTAACAAGCATATTCATATTTTTATGATTTAAAGCACTTCCAGAGCGTAAATATTACTTCTTTTTAATAACTAACAGAAGAAAGCACGAATGAACTACATTCAACAACTCAAAATGTGTAAAATTAAAATTACACCGCATAAACTTGCAATTCTAGAACTATTTGTTCAACATAAACACATTGGTGCAATGCAAATAGTCAATCAATTAGCCAACCAATCAATTGAAATTAGCCTTGCTACAGTTTACCGTATTTTAGCTAGCTTTGAAGAACATAAAATAATTAGTAAACATAATTTTGGCAACGAGCAAGCTATTTATGAACTAAATAATAGCCTAGAACATCATGATCATTTAATTTGCAGCAAGTGTGCAACAGTAGTTGAGTTTAGTAATCAACAAATTGAGGACTTACAAATGACCATTGCTAAGCTAAATAACTTTCAAGTTTTAAGCCACACTTTAAATATTTACGGCATTTGCGAAAGGTGCAACACCAAAACTGAATAAACTAAATTATTTACAAGCTAAAAACAGAGTTTAACCTTCTTATGCTAGACGTACATATTTTTGAAAAACTGCTACAGATATTTATTCTATTCGAATTAACTTTAGCGCTTAAATGTGCTACAATATTGGGTTATTTTTATATTCATGTCTATTCGTAGCCTTTAATTTTTAATAAATAAAACTCATTAATGAAAAAAATAAGCCCAAATCAATTAATTCGAATAGAATAAATATCTGT
>DPRZ01000247.1 GCA_003538525.1 Neisseriales bacterium | reverse complement strand
CTATTCATTTGTTGAATCTTAACTTGATTGGCATTGGACTGCGCATAGTCAATATTCAATTTTAAACCCAAAGTATTAGCATAACTCAGCGTGCCTTGCTGATATTGTTTTTGTGCAATCGTGTATAAACTTTGGGCTTTATTCAAAGCCACCTTTTGTTGAATTGCATTTTGATTTAAGCTATCATGACTGGATAAACCATCATCAACTTGAGAAAATGCACTGCGCACATTTTGAATATAATTATAGTACGCCGAATAATAGCCAGCTTTTGCCTTATCAATTTCAGCATATAAGCCTAAATTAAATAGCGGCATTCCAACCCCTAATTGAGTTGCCCAAAAATCTCCACCCGCACTAAATAAATTATTTAACTGCATCGAGCCTTGCCCTAACATCCCAGTTAAACTTATCGTTGGAAAAAATTGTGCCGTTACCGCACCAATATTTCCATTGGCGATTTGCAGTTGATATTCAGCCGCAATAATATCGGGACGCTGTTTCAAAACACTAGAGGGTAAATTTACAGGCACAATACCATCAGGCTTAATCTGATCAAATGTATTTTGCGTGATAATTTTACCAGGGTTATTATTAGTTAAAACCTGCAACGCATTTTCAGTTTGTGTAATATTGGCTTTTAAACTCGGAATATTGCCAACTACACCAGCAATATACTGATCTAAAGCATCTAAATTAAAATCCGAAACACTTCCATTTTCATATTGAATCTGCGTATAATGACGCATTTCCTGCGCATCCGCCAAAATTTGCTGCTGTAATAGCAGCTGTTTTTGTAACCCAAGCAAAGTGAAATAACTGCTCGCAACTTGACTAATTACCCCCAAGCGCACCGCATTTGTCGCTTGCTTTTGTAAGGCTAGATTTAATTTAGCAATTTCACCTTGCTTAATTTGGCTAAACACATTTAAAGTATAACTTGGAATAATTCCAACACCATAGCCATCAAATCCTTGCGTACTTGTATTTACATTATTTAACAATGGATAACCACTCAAATTAGTAAAACTCGGGTTAAAGGATTGCCCAGTCATACCACCAGCACCCAAGGCTACCGTTGGCACCCACCCCATATTAACTTTACGCAATGAGGCTTGAGCTTGTAGCACATTACCCATCGCCATTTGCAGATTATTGTTGTTACTTAGAGCACTTTCGATCAATTGATTAAGTTTGGCATCATTAAATTGTTTCCACCACGCCAATTGCGCTAAATTAGTGCTCTCAACTTGACTAATCTGATCTGGGCTACGCCAAGCTTGCGGTGAATTTAGACTTGGCTCGGAATAATTTGGTCCCATTAAACCACACGCACTCAACAGAATTCCAGCCGCACTCACTAAACAAATTTGTTTTATTTTCATCATCAGCCTACTATTTACTGGTATCAATGGTTACATTTGAACTCGCACCAACCCGCAATGGAAAATCAGATTCATTCGCAATCTTCACGCGCACGGTAAAACGTTGCGTAACTTTAACCCAATTTCCCGTAGCATTCTCAGCAGGCAGTAATGAAAAGGTATTCCCACTGGCATAGCTAATACTTTGAACCACGCCATGATATTTATGATCATACATATCCAATTCAACACTTGCGGGCTGTCCTGCTTTAACGCGTTTCAACTGAGTTTCTTTAAAATTCACATCCACCCACCAACTTTGATTATCCACCAAACCAAATAATTTTTGACCAGCTGCGACTAACTCACCAGTTTGCAAATTAAGATTACTAATATAACCATCCACCGGCGAACGTAATTGAGTATATCCAGTATTATTTTGGGCGTTATTAATTCCTGATTGTGCAATGCTAATCTGCGTATTAGCCGCTAAATTTTGCGCAGTCGCTTGATCTAAACTCGCATTGGCTTGCTCTAAAGCTTGTTTAGCTGCCATCGCTTGGTTTTGATATTTTTGCATATCTTGCAATGATCCAGCTTTTTGATTATACAAATTAGTATAACGCGTCGCCATCTGAGTTGCAAAATCAAAATCAGATTTATTTTTAGCTACATTGGCTTTAGCCGTAAGAATTTGCTGTTTTGCAGATAGCGCTTGTTGCTGAGCTAAAGCAAAATCTTGTTTAGCTTTAGTTAGCATCAAACTATAGTCTTGCGGATCGAGATCAACTAATAAATCTCCTTTATGGACAAATTGATTATCTTTGACATAAACCTGCTGCACATAACCACTAACTTTAGGCGCAATATTAATTAAATTTGCGTTAACATAAGCGTTATCAGTACTTGGATAAACCTGACTATACTTATAATAACCATAAAGACCGCCAACAGCGACAAGAATTAGTGCAACACCTGCAATTAAATGTTTATGTTTTGATTGAGTTTCAGCCATCATTTTTCCTAAAAGAGAACAAAAATTAAGATTTAATATCCAGAAACAGATATATTTCACACCAAGTTATGCTATCCAACTATCTTCAGCCACGCTAATCTACACGATTAATTACCTGACGCAATCAACAAACTAGAAATTCCAGAACCAGATTGCTTGGAATACAGAAAGTTATTTCAGCTCAACTAGAATTGCCAACTAGGCTGAAATATCTTGTGTTGGATATGCATATCAAATTAAGACCCTACTTACTCCAGATGAATCGGAGCACCACGCGTTGGACGTTTCAATAAAAATGGTAGCCACAAAAACACCAACATCATTGAACCGAAGATCATAAATGAATCAATATAACTAACCAAAGAACCCTGAGCCATTATTTGTGCTTGCGCAATTGCACCCTTGGTCACTTCTGGGGGATTCCCTAACTGCTGCGACCACCACATAAAGCCACGAGAATATGGCGAAATATGTGCCCCCATATCATGATAGGTAACTTGCAATTGATGTGAAATAATGGTTGCCGAAAGCGAGGTGCCAATTGAGCTAGCAAAATTACGGAAAAAATTAAAGACCCCTGAAACATCACCATGTAGTTCTTTTGGAACATCAATAAAAACGATCTGCATAAGTGGAATAAAAAAAGCCATCATTCCAACACCTTGAATCAACATGGTAATAATAATATACATTGGGCTTACCGCTGGTGCATAGCTAGAGAGAAAAAAGCTTGAGCCTGAAAAAATACATAATCCCACAAATAAAATTTTACGTGGATCAACTTTATTCATCAACTTAGCAACGATTGGCGCGGCAATAAATGCCACTAGCCCACGCGGAGCAGAAATTAAACCCGCGGTATCGACAGGATAATTAAAGCTTTGCTGCAACATAGTTGGAAAATAGGCTAAAGAACCATTAACTAGCAACATAAATAAAAACATACTTAAACAACACAACACAAAATTGGTATTCCTAAAAATACTCAAATTAATGACCGACTTACCTAAAAAACCACGCCAAATGAAAAATAT
>DPRZ01000082.1 GCA_003538525.1 Neisseriales bacterium | reverse complement strand
ACTAATTTGTCTTAAGGTAATAACCATGTTCTATGTAGTTGAACGTTCAATAGTAGTCCTAAAACCCAAACAGCCATTTTTAAACTGGATTAACAATAACTTAGCAATTAGCACTGATACTTTGCTGGATTTGCCTGATATTCGGATTGACTGTAACTCATATATGATTCCAGAAGTAAATGAAATCGAAGATGGCGTAGCTTATGTTGATGAAGTTTATGAAGCACTCTTTCAAATGGAATTAGCCTCATGGAGTGAAGATGAAAGTACTTGGCCACCAGAACTTAGCCTAAAAATGTTTTGGGAATGGTTTGACGTTGAAATCTCACCAACATTAATTGATTTAACCGATGAAGATGGTAATGCGGGCAATCCTGATGAACCTGTGACTGAAACCATTCATTAATATTAATACAGCATGTCCAATGATTTAATTAGCTTTGAATTAAAGCCCTCTCGCAGCGCAAGTAGTTTAGTTTTGGCTCTACTCAGCGCTTTAATTTGCTTACTTAGTTATAGCAATATTCAATTGGGTTATAAGTTATTTTTACTTTGCAGTCTCTTTGGGTTTGTTTTATGGCATGCTCAAACTTCTTTTAAAGCGCGAATAACTAAATGCGATTTACTTGTGCACTTAAATAATGCCATTTTGTGGCAAAACAAAGCGAGTAAATTGGTTAACACTAGCTCAATGCGCGCCATTGGAAATTATTTGATTATTCTTCGCTATTTTGATAAAAACAAATCGCAAAACTTACTAATTTTTTATGATAGCATTAAACTCACTACCTACAAAGAGTTAATGAGGCACATTCGGTGGAAACAATTAAAGCACAATTAATTTCAAATTTACTTACGCAGACTAACTTTAGCGCCAGCTTACTTGATGTAAAAAAAACCATTCATAAACTCAAGTTACAACCTAGTTACCCAATTATCTTAGTTGCGGGAACCAATGGCAAAGGCTCATGTTGTGCATATTTAAGCACCATTTTAAGCAATGCAGGTTATCGAGTTGGAACGTTTACCTCGCCACATGTATTTGAATATAATGAGCGCATCGCAATTGAAAATAAACCCATCGATGATGCGAACTTATGTCAAGCACTTCAAGAAGTAATTGCTGCAGCCGAGCTTAATTTGGGTATCTTTAAAACTTTTACCCTCGCCGCACATCTTATCTTTGCTAGGCAACAAGTTGATATCGCAATTGTTGAAGTTGGCATAGGCGGAGCGCAAGATGCTACTAATTTATTTGAGCCGAGCATTTCGGCAATTACAACTGTGGCACTGGATCATTGTGAATTACTCGGCAACAGCGTAGAAGAAATTGGTGCACAAAAAGCCCAAATTTATCGCCCATTCAAGCCAGCTTTTTTTGCGTCCAAACACATCCCGCAAAGCGTTCTTGCGTATGCACAGCAAATTCAAGCCCAATTAGAACTAGCTGGGCGTGACTTTAGTTACACCCGCCAAACATTAAGTTGGAATTTCTACACTGATCAGCAGAATTATTATAGCCTACCCTATCCAAGCTTACGAGGGGTCGAGCAATTAGAAAATGCCAGTTTAGCCTTGGCTATTTTAGTTAAATTACGTGAACAATTTCCACTTAGTCTAGCGCAAATTAAAGCAGGTTTACTCCAAACGACTCTAATTGGACGCTTCCAAGTTCTAGCTGGCGTACCCCAAATAGTTTTAGATACCGCGCATAACCCACAAGCAATTGATACTATGTGTGAAAATATGCTAAAATTGCCCTTTGCCAAACGAAACTTTGCTTTATTTGGCGTTGCCAAGGATAAAAATTGGCAAGAAATAATTCGTAAATGCAATAAAAATTTTGATTATTGGTATATCGCACCGCTAAATTCGGAGCGCACGGAACAACCGCAGCTAATCGCTGATTATTTAGTCAGCTTGGGCGTTTCAACAAAAAACATCTACCAACTTCCCAATATAAAAAGCGCTTTTACACAATGTTATCAACAACTAAGCAGCGAAGATCGTCTTGTCTGTTTTGGCTCATTTTTGGTTGTTGAAGAAGCGTCCCATGCAATTCAAGAGGTCCGAGCATAAATGCAAAAATCCAAAAACACGCTAAATAAAAGCAGTACTCAAATTCAAAAGACCATCGATGATCGCCGTAAATCACGCCGTCGAGTGCTTGGCAGTATTGTATTACTCTGTATTGCTTTAGCCGCCTTGTTAAATGTGACTGCGCATGTTAAACCGATTCCAATTAATCCAGAAGTAGTTGAAATTAAAGATGCTAATGCCAGTAATGCGGTAGCAAATTTAAAAACCAATGCCAGTGGCACACCATTGGTGACAGCTAGCGCACCACTTAGTTTAAATGCTGAAAGCACCAAAACAACGCCAGCTCTAGCACCTGCTCTAATTTCAACACCGTCAACTGAAAGTAACACTGGATTTAAAGCTGGAATTATCGCGAATGAGAAAAAAGTTAGTAGTTCAGTCGCAGTTGCAACAAAACCACTTGCTCCAGTAGCACCTAAAGCGGTGGTTAACAAAAAACCTGTGCTCATTGATCCAGCAGCTATTTTGGATGACGTAGCCGATAGTCAAGCAGAACCAACTGTTACCACGAGCCCAAGCCCAAAAACCAGTCCTAGTGCAAAAACTAGTGGCAAAGCTTATATTCAATTTGCCGCATTGAGCACACCTGAAAAAGCGGCGAGCTTGCAACAAAGTCTCTCGAGCAAAGGAATTAACGCCAGCGTTGAACCAATTGTAACCAGCAAAGGCACCTTATACCGTCTGCGCGCTGGACCATTTAGTCGTCAAGACGCTACATCCAAACTTCAACAAATTAGTGCGGATGGATATAGTGGAATCATAACAGGAAACTAAATGAATAGTCTTCATCTCTCCAATTATGACTTCATTTTTGGAGCAATTATTGTAGTTTCAGTAGTTTTTGGCGTTTTTCGCGGTGGCGTAGCCGAATTACTTTCAATGAGCACTTGGTTTATTGCGCTCTTTGTGATGCGGAAATACTCTGCAGATATTGAAAAAATAATTCCACAACTAGTCAGCAATGGAATGCTGCGCTCATTATTAAGCTATATTATTGCTTTCGTGGCGGTTGCTATTATCATAATGCTAATTAAAATTATGTTTCACCGCTTTATCCATAGCTTGGGTTTGGGTGGTTTAAATTATTTCATTGGCGCGCTCTTTGGAATTGCACGTGGTTTGGTCATCAGTGCCTTAATTATCGTGGTGGTTGAAATGTTTACGATGGATGAAAAACACTCGTGGCAAAGTTCAATAATTAGTCCGCTGCTCGTGCCAACGGTAAACCTAATTGTGAACCAATTTAACAGCATTAAACGAATTGATTTTGAAGCGGCACATCAAGCTAATTTTTTCAAAAATCAAGCCTCAGAAATTTTAAGTAAGTAGGTCAATTATGTGTGGAATTGTCGGTGTGGTTGCTAATTATCCAATTAGTCAGCTCTTGTACAATAGTTTAAATGGCGTGCAACACCGTGGACAACAAGCCGCAGGAATGGCAACCATGGATGGCAACTTGATGCATCTGAAAAAAGGGCTCGGGCTAATTCGCCAAAGTATTAGCTCCTATGATCTCAGCTACCTCAAAGGCTCAGCAGGGATTGGTCATGTGCGCTTTCCAACCGCGGGTTCAGCCGATGATCCAGAACAAGCTCATCCATTTTACGTAAATTCACCTTTTGGGATTATGTTAGCCCATAATGGTAATTTAACCAATACCATCAAATTACGCAATGAGGTGCTTAATACCAATCATCGCCACGTACGTACAACCTCGGATTCAGAAGTCCTTACCAATGCTTTTGCTGCAGAACTCCAACGCTTAACCGCCGAGAGTGATTTGAGCAATGCTAAAATATTTAGTGCAATTGAATGTTTAAATCAACGCTTAAGTGGTGGTTATGCGGTGGTTAGCTTAATTGCTAATCATGGCTTAATTGGCTTTCGCGATCCATTTGGCATTCGTCCACTTGTGCTTGGTAAAAAAACCGCCTCCGATGGATTTAACAGCTATATGTTAGCCTCAGAAAGTTGTACGCTAACTAGTAACGGCTTTGAATTAATTCGCGATGTGTTACCAGGCGAGGCCATAATTATTAGTTTAACTGGCGAACTGAGCAGCCAAATTTGTCATGCTAATCCAAGTTTAAATTTGTGTATCTTTGAATATGTTTATTTGGCGCGCCCTGATTCTATTATGGAGCAAGTGCCAATTCAAAGTGCACGCCGTCAAATGGGTAAGTACTTGGCTAAGACTATTCAAAAAAGTCACCCTAATTTAGCCGTTGATGTGGTTATTGCTGTACCAGATCTTGCGCGCACGGTAGCGATTGCCACCGCTGATGAATTAGGTAAACCCTATCATGAAGGATTTGTTAAAAATCATCTGATGAATAATGATGACTACACACAAAATACGGCGCAATCTCAAGCGGCAACATTAAGTAGTCTAAGTCCAATTAACCTTGAATTTAAAGATAAGAATGTTTTACTGGTGGATATTTCGGTAGTGCGCGGCAATAACTCTCGTGAGATTATTAGCATGGTGCGTGCAGCTGGAGCTAAAAAAGTTTACTTCGCATCCGCCGCACCCAAAATTCAATACTCAAGTGTTTATGGCGTGGATATGCCAGTTTATACGCAATTAATCGCCCACAATCGCAACGATCAACAAATTGCCGAAAAAATTGGTGCAGACTTAATTATCTACCAAACACTGGCAGATTTAAAACAAGCGTTGCGCGATATTAATCCAGAACTCCACAACTTTGAAGCGTCTTGTTTTGATGGATATTACATTACCCAAGACATCGACGAAAATTATTTACAAAGCCTTGCCAACGGGGTTAATCACTAATGAAGATACTTTTTGGCGGAACTTTTGATCCAATTCATATTGGACATATTCAATTAGCCCGCTATGTCAGCCAACAATTTAAGCATCCAGTTAGCTTGTTGCCTTTAACTGGTGTACCAAATTATAAACAGCCGCCCCAAGCTAGTCTGCAGCAGCGCCTTGCAATGTTGGAAATAGTTGCCGCTAAATATCCAGACGAAATTCAAATTGATTATAGCGAAACGCAATTAACTGAATATAGTCCAACTGTAACCACACTAAGACGGATGCGCCAAAATGAACTAACTCCTGAGATAATTTATTTTGTTATTGGCGGTGACTCATTGGTAACTTTAGACATTTGGGATGAATGGCGTGATTTACTGAAATTAACCAATTTTATTGTCGCAATGCGCCCAGATTACCCGCTAAGCAAAATGTCACCGCAATTGGCCCAAGAACTCTTACCCAGAATAAACACCACCACGAGCGCTATTAACGCGGTAGGTGAAATTATAATCACTCATTTTACGCCATTGGAGGTCTCCTCAACTCAAATTCGCCAATGCTACGCTATGGGACAAGAAATCAACCAACTGGTGGAACCCGAAATTAATCATTACATAACTCAAAATAATCTCTATAAAGGAAAATAAATGTTAACATTAGATCAAATTACCCAAATCGCGGTAAATGCACTTGAAGATGTCAAAGGTGATAATATTGTGGT
>DPRZ01000186.1 GCA_003538525.1 Neisseriales bacterium | reverse complement strand
GCAGATCGCATGTTAGATATGGGATTTATTCGCGACATTAAGAAAATTTTAGCTTTGTTACCGAAGAAACGTCAAACGTTACTTTTTTCAGCAACTTTTTCACCTGAAATTAAAACCTTGGCTGCACAATTTTTGAATGACCCAGTCTTAATTCAAGCTTCTACACCAAATACAACTGCCGCACTAATTACCCATAAAGTTCACCCAGTTACAACCGATCAAAAACGCGTGTTATTAGCACACTTGATTAAAGAGCACAATTGGTATCAAGTCTTAGTCTTTACTCGTACCAAACACGGTGCGAATCGCTTGGCTGCCTATTTAGTTGAGCACGGGCTATCTGCTTCGGCAATTCACGGCAATAAGAGCCAATCAGCACGTACCAGCACACTTGCCAACTTTAAAGATGGTTCACTCCAAGTTTTAGTTGCAACTGATATTGCTGCTCGGGGTTTGGATATTATTGATTTACCTCATGTGGTTAATTATGAGCTACCTAATGTACCAGAAGATTACGTGCACCGAATTGGACGCACAGGTCGGGCAGGTAAATCTGGTGATGCAGTTTCGTTAGTGTCTAGTGATGAAACTAAACATTTATTAGCCATTGAAAAATTACTGCGCATGAAAATCACCAGTGAGATTGTCGAAGGTTTTGATCCTCGATTTGCACCAAAGGTGGTTGCGGAAAAACCCGTGGTACATGGACGCCACAAGGCTAATTTACCAGCACCTGTTTTTACCGAACGCAATGATCGTCGCCCACAATCGCGGACTCGTTCAACAACAACGGCAAACACTAGTGCCAAGCCAAATTCTCAAGGCAAAACGCATTCAGATACACGCAGTGCTGATGGACGCAATACTGGACCTAGAAAGTCAGTTGCCGCACTCTTTGGCGGAGGCGCTCCTAAACGCAGCAATAAACGCTAAACTTAAAAATTTAGCGAATTTAACTAAAATCACTCCTGCTTTAATTGGAGTGATTTTTTTAATCCCCTACTAGGTTAAAAATATTTTTACGCGGCTTACTTTGCAGAGCTCAGCTTAAACCCGTGTGCTTACAGCACTTTCAAAAGTCAACCTGTTTTTTTATCTTTTTATCTAAACGTTTAGTTGAGATTTTGTCCAGTAATAGGTATAATCCACTCTGCATAACACAATCTATAGTGTTGCAATGAATTTTATAACCTATATCTAGTATAGCTAGACATAAGCTTAACAAAGGCTAAACAATATGAATCTCAGTAATGAAGCCAGTATGTTGGCAACCCAATATGGGCAAGCCATGGCACCAAGTGGTGATTTTTCAATGTATTTGGTGGTTCGCCGTAATGGTGAAGCTGTCGAATTTAACCCCAGTAAAGTAGCGGTTGCGATCACCAAAGCTTATATTGGTGTACATAGCATAAATAGTCTTTCATCAGTTAGCGTGCGCGATCAAGTTGCTCAATTAACTAACTTGGTCGTCTTTGCACTTCAACAACGCAAACCAGAAGGCGGTTCAATTCACATTGAAGAAATTCAAGACCAAGTCGAATTAGCCTTAATGCGCAGTGGTGAACATGATGTAGCACGCGCTTATGTCTTATATCGCGAAGAACGTCGCCATGAACGTGATTTAGATGGTGTTAAGCGCCCCGAGCACAAAATTCACGTTACTTATGCCGATGGTAGCCGTAAAGAAATTAATATTAAACATCTTTATGGTGTAATTCAAGCCGCTTGTGAAGGTTTATTAGATGTTGAGCCAAAATTAATTTTGGATGAAAGTATTAAAAATATTTATGACGGTGTCAGTGAAGAAGAAGTCTTTAAATCGGTAGTTTTAGCCGCGCGTCAATTAATTGAGAGCGAACCAGCCTATAATACCGTTACTTCGCGCTTATTATTACACACGATTCGCCATGAAGTTTTGGGACGTGAGGTAACTCAAGCCGAGATGCAAGATTTATATAAAACTTATTTCGCTGAATATATACACAAAGGAATCAAAGCCGAATTACTTGATCCACGTCTAGCTGAATTTGATTTAGCCAAATTGGGTACTGCACTTGATGGACGGCGTGATTTCCAATTCAAATACCTTGGTTTACAAACACTTTATGATCGCTACTTTTTACATATTTATGGACGCCGAATTGAATTACCGCAAGTATTCTTCATGCGCGTCGCGATGGGCTTAGCTTTGAATGAAGTTGAACGCGAACGCCGTGCAATTGAGTTCTATAAGATATTATCAAGCTTTGATTTTATGTCTTCAACCCCTACGCTATTTAACGCTGGAACTTTACATTCACAATTATCTAGCTGTTATTTGACCACTATTTCTGATGACTTAATTGGCATTTATGATGGTATTAAAGATAATGCTTTATTATCTAAATTTGCGGGTGGTCTTGGTAATGACTGGACGCCAGTTCGTGCAATGGGTGCGCATATTAAAGGCACTAATGGTAAAAGCCAAGGCGTGATTCCATTTTTAAAAGTGGTTAATGACACCGCCGTAGCGGTTAATCAAGGTGGTAAACGTAAAGGTGCAGCCTGTGTTTACCTTGAAACATGGCATGCTGACATTGAAGAATTTATGGAATTGCGTAAAAACACAGGTGATGATCGCCGTCGTTGCCATGATATAAATACCGCCAATTGGATTCCAGATTTATTTATGCAACGCGTACACGAGCAAGGTGAATGGACGTTATTTTCACCGAATGAAGTTCCCGACTTGCATGATAAATTTGGTAAAGCATTTGAAACGGCATATGTTGCTTATGAACAATTAGCTGCTGAGGGTAAATTACGGGTTAGCAAAAAAATTCCAGCTTTACAACTATGGCGCAAAATATTAACCATGCTCTTTGAAACTGGTCACCCATGGATAACCTTTAAAGATCCGTGTAATATTCGTTCTCCACAACAACATGTTGGAGTTGTACATAGTTCGAATTTATGTACTGAGATTACATTAAATACCAATGAAAATGAAATTGCGGTATGTAATTTGGGCTCAATTAACTTAGTTAATCATTTAACCGAAAATGGTCTAGACAGTGAGAAATTACGCCAAACGGTAACTACCGCGATGCGAATGTTAGATAACGTAATTGATATTAACTTCTATCCAGTAATTAAAGCGCGCAATTCAAACTTAAAACACCGTCCAGTTGGTCTTGGTTTCATGGGATTCCAAGATAGCTTACATGTTTTACGCTTACCTTATTCATCAATTGAAGCGGTGGACTTTGCCGATAAATCGATGGAAATGATTGCTTATTATGCGTATTGGGCATCGAGTGAATTAGCTCGTGAACGTGGACGCTATTCCACTTTTGAAGGTAGTTTATGGTCACAAGGAATTTTACCACCTGATAGCTTGAAACTTCTAGCTGAAGCACGCAATAATCCAGAATATTTCCAAGTTGATACTAAAAGTACTTTGGATTGGAATGCATTACGCGAACAAATTAAAACTTATGGTATGCGTAATTCTAATTGCTTGGCGATTGCACCAACGGCGACAATTTCAAATATTATCGGCGTGTCAGCATCGATTGAACCAACTTATCAAAATATTTTTGTTAAGTCTAATTTATCGGGTGAATTCACTGTAGTTAATGAATTCTTGGTTAAAGATCTAAAACAACGTGGCTTATGGGATGAGGTTATGTTGAGTGATATCAAGTACTTTGATGGTAGCCTTGAGAAAATTGATCGTATTCCTAGTGACCTCCGCCAATTATACGCAACCGCTTTTGAAATGGATACCGCATGGTTAATTGAAGCAGCTAGCCGTCGTCAAAAATGGCTGGATCAAGCACAGTCTTTAAACTTGTATATGTCTCAACCATCAGGACGTAAACTAGACGAACTTTATCGTTTGGCTTGGAAACGTGGATTAAAAACTACCTATTATCTACGCACATTATCAGCAACTTCAGCTGAGAAATCAACTGGACGCGGTGGTGAATTAAATGCCGTTACCGCTGATGGCGCAGTTGGCAAATTTAGCTCACGGGCAAATATGGAAAATAATATTCCAGCAACCGATGCTCAATTCTGTTCAATTGACAATCCAGAATGCGAGAGCTGTCAATAAAGTTTTTTACAGCTGAGTAGAACAAAAGAGCAACTAGATGTTGCTCTTTTGTTCTACATAAATTCTAAAACAAGTTATATTGTTAGTGTATAAATAAATTACCAATTTAATGATTTAAAACTGAGTTAATTATATTATTTTTTAAAGCGCATTAATCACACGACCAAGATAACCTTCAATCTGAGTCACAACGACCGCTACCGCAGCGAGCATCTCAGCACTAATTTCTTGTTCTGGCTTATAGCGTTCGCCTTCAATACCCCAAAATATAATATTCTGAATATTCATACCCAAAACTTCAGCTAATGCCAACGATGGCGACACACCTAAATTATGTGAGGATAACATTCCAGAGAAACCAATAATCTCTTGAGCTTTTAATTGATAGATATTCCCGGTTTCAGCTAAGTTTGTTTTAACCATATCGACCAAAATGATTTGCTCATAGTCGTAGTGTAACCAATCAAGCAAACTCAAACCTGGACGATTTTCGGCTTCAATAACTAATTTACCCGCCGAAATTAACGTTTGCAGGCTCTCCAGATGAGAAAGCTGGTCGGCTACAAACCAACCAGC
>DPRZ01000072.1 GCA_003538525.1 Neisseriales bacterium | reverse complement strand
AGTCGATTGTATTGAAACTGTTGATCAAAACTTATTTATTCTATTTTTTAATATACATCATATTTTGCTGGATGGTAAGGGCTTAGAAAATTTCATTAGTAGTTTGAATGAAGCCATACCCTCCTATCAGTCGGAAAATTGTGTAATTATGCCCGCTAGAAGTACTTCTGATATTATAAAGAGCTGCGATTATTTTCAGCAGCTTGCGTCAATTGCCAGTGAATACGAATATACCCCACATAATTCTCTTGAAATATTTTCAGATAGCGCATGTCTGCCCCAAGAACTACAGCTTATGCTAACTTCATTCGCGGCTAAGAATCAATTGAGTTTATTTAATCTCTTACTGGTTGCATATGCAATTTTTGAAATACAGCTCAGCAATCGTAGATCAACTCTGGTGTTATACCCGCTAGATCGTAGAGCAGCATCAAGTGGTGAGTTAGGATGTGCAGTGAATAGTGTGATATTGCCATTTTCTTTAAACCCACAAGATACGTTTAGCGATTGCTTAAGAGATCATCAACAGAAACTTGAGGTACTGAAGCAAATTGCCGCTATTGATTTACTCGATGTTCTTGAATATACTGATTTAACATCCAACGTCACTAATTTTGCACAATCGATAATGGCACACGTACCTGCGCTAAATGGAGTGGAGGCTACAACCTTACCGCAACTCTCAAACTCTCCTTATGGTATCAAATATAATGTTGTGAATCAACATATCTATTTTCGTTTTGATTGCTATCAAGATGTATTTACTGACACGATAAGAAATTCTTTCTTACTCAGGTTTTTTAAATTTCTGGACAAATTACTCACTCAGCCACAGTGTAAGTTACAAAAAATAAGCCTGTTAATGGATGATCACGAACAAAAGCAGCTCTTGTATGATTTTAATGAAACCTTTTATGAATATCCTCGTGATGCAACGATTCTCGACCTATTTGAAGATGTTGTCGCTAATTATCCTGAGAATATCTCAGTCTCAGCTGCTGATGGTCAGCTAAGCTATCAAGAACTATTAATCAAGAGTCAGTCGTGTGCCGCACAGCTTCAGGCTTCTGGGGTGTGTCCAGGAGATTTTGTTGCGGTATTAAGTTCTCGTTCAACAAATTATTATGTTATGGTATTAGCTGTATTATATTCTGGGGCGGCATTTATTCCATTGGATATTAGTTACCCCAAAGAGCGGGTATTAGGCATTTTAGAAGATAGTAGTGCCTTCTTACTGACTAATAATGAGCATAATTACCCTGACCTAGTTAAACGAATCGTAACAACCGCAAGCAAAGATGAAAAATTATGCTTTGTTAAATCGGTATCCACGCCAGAATCTCCAACATGCCTGATTTATACCTCTGGATCAACGGGTAAACCCAAAGGCGTAATACTCACCCAGCGCAATATCATAAACTTCTGCTCTTGGTATAGCAAAGAACGGTCATTGACTGCTGGTGAACATTATGCTGAATATGCCAGCTTTGGGTTTGATGCTGGTGCAATTATGGGGACATTTCCTGCTCTATTATCTGGTTCAAGTATTTATGTAGTTCCTGAAGAAATAAGATTAGACTTAAATGCTATCAAGGATTTTATAATCGACAATCAAATTGTCGGGTGTTTCTTCGCAACCTTAATTGCCGAGCAGTTTACTGAAAATTTTACTCTTCAGGGCGTAAGGTTTATTGAATGCGGTGGTGAAAAACTTAAAAAATACACCCCGCAAAGTTTTGATTTTTACAATGGCTATGGTCCGACTGAGTGTACTGTTTACTCAACCCAATACAAGGTAACTCAAGAACAAACCAACATCCCCATTGGAAGCCCGTTAATGAATTACAGTTGTTATGTAGTAAATAAATACTTGCAAGCTGTGCCGCTAGGTGTAGTTGGTGAATTACTCATCGGTGGCGATGGCGTTGGACTGGGTTATTTAAATCAACCGGAACTAACCGCGGAAAAATTTATCGCCAATCCATTCCAGAGCGAAGAGGAAAAACGAAGAGGATACAACCATCGCGTTTATAAAACTGGTGATTTAGTACGTTGGTTGCCTGATGGCAACTTAGAGTATATTGGGCGCAATGACTTTCAGGTCAAAGTTCGTGGTTACCGCATTGAACTCGGAGAAATTGAAAACAGATTGCAATTGATTCACGGTATTAAAGATGCCTGTGTTAATACTGCTTACGATGTAAATGGAGCCGTGTTTCTGTGCGCATATTATACAGGGATGCAATATTCTGCCCAAGAGTTGACAGAAACTCTAGGTAGGCAATTAGCCAGTTACATGATACCAGATCACTTTATTTATCTGGAAAAACTTCCATTGACGATAAATGGCAAAGTGGATCATCGTGCATTGCCAGCCCCGTATTTAACTAAGTTTGGTAGTGAATACATTGCCCCGCAAAGTGAAGAAGAACGCTTAATTTGCACTGAGTTTGCAAATGTTTTAGGGCTTGATTTGGTTGGGGTTAAAGATGATTTTTATCGTTTAGGTGGAAATTCAATTAAAACAGTTTGGTTAGTATCTAAATTACAAGCCAATTTTAAGATAAATGTTGCTGATGTATTTAAGTATAAAACCCCTAGGGGATTAGCCAAAAATATTTCTTTTGTGAAGGGCAATTTAAAACAAAAATTAGCTTTAATCAAAAATGGCTATGAGCGCGGTGAAAAAATTGTATCTTTAAACCCAGAACAGCAACTCAGGCAACATACTTATGCTGCTCAAGTTGCTACGCGTGACTCATCACCCGCCAATTATCAAATGAAACCAATTCAGCACGTGCTCTTAACTGGCGCAACAGGATATTTAGGTTGTAATCTTCTATACCAACTATTAAATACCACAAATTATCGAGTGATTGCTTTAGTACGTGCGACAAGTGAGATTAACGCATGGCAACGAGTTCAAGCGAAATATCAATTCTATTTTGATAGTGACTTAACGCTTTATAAAGATAGACTAAATGTGTATGCCGCAGATTTAGAAGTCTCTGACTTAACGCTTCCTCCTGAGTTATATCGACATTTACAATCTAAAACCGATAGCATCTTGCATTCTGCAGCATTAGTCAAACATTATGGTGAATATGATGAATTTTATCGGGCAAATGTTCAAGCCTCAATAAATTTGCTTGAGTTCGCTAAAAATAGCCGAGGTAAAGATTTCCATTATGTTTCAACTTATTCAGTGTTACAAGACGGTCATATTCCCGGTTATGCCAGCTATTTTTGTGATGAGAGCGTAGATGGTAGTATTTTTACCGAGCGCAGTAATGTGTATGTACAAACTAAATATGAAGGTGAAGTAGTTACTCGTGACTACCGGCAGTTCGGGATTACGACTAACATCTATCGGGTTGGAAATTTGTCAATAATTTCTTTCAATGGGCGTAATCAAGAAAATATTGAAGAGAATGGCTTTTTTACTCGAGTAAAAGCTATGCTAAATATCGGTGCAATTTCCAGTGAAACTGCAACTGTAGAAATGTCGCCAGTAGACATTACAGCATTGGGAATTATCAAATTATTTGACAAGCAAGAATTATCTAACCAGATGTATCATGTGTATAGTCCCTATCTGGTTGATCTTAGCATAATTTTTGCTCAAGACCCATCTTTAATGATTACTAAGCTATCCATCAATGAATTCATTGATAATCTGCTGAATAAACTTAACTTAAGTACCTATCAAGAGCAGAT
>DPRZ01000210.1 GCA_003538525.1 Neisseriales bacterium | reverse complement strand
GAGGTACTTGCAGAAGCAGAGCTTTGGTAAGGAGTCATACCTGTGTAATTCCAATTTGCATTTAAATTGAAATTAGTAGAGGATAGATTACTACCATTAGCAGGAACCCATAAGTAAAGTGAATTAACACTCGCACCACCAGCTAATGATGTACTGTAGTTACTTACTGGAGGAGTTGTATTACTAGTACCAACACCAGCAGGAGTGGCAAGAGTATTTAATGCAGAAGGATCGATTGCCACTGAAATTGCAGCTGTCTGACCTGCATTAGCATTATTGCTCAATGTGATAGGATAAACATAATATGATACTCCAGTCACACTTTCTATAACACCATTGCCAATACTATAGCTAGGGCTCAAAATTTGATTTGCACTAACATTTACATTAGATTGACCACTGTAATCCCAAACATTTCTAACCAAAGTCTGACCAGATTCTTGGTATGTTGCATTTGGAAAATTAAAAGTCAAAGAATTACTATATGTCAACGCATTTGCTATATTTGGATTAACTGCCTTTAGTTCCAATACACAAGAAGCATTTGCTGCCAAATTAACAGAATTGCCATTAATACCACAAGTAGTAGTCCCTGTCTCCACAGTCCAACCATTTGTAACTGATGGTAGAGTTGAACCATCAATCATAAAGTTATTGGCTACTGCACTACCTGTATTGGTATATTCGATCTGTAAACTAAAGCTATTTCCATAATTATAGAAAGTATACGGAGATCCAGACGTACCAGAACCAGTATGACCTACCGGTGGAGAATTCACATCAGATGCAATCACATTTGTAATCTGAATATTTGTATTACCAGATATTGCTTCAAAAGTTGTCGGGATATCATCAACATCAAATTGACCACCTGAATATGATACAGGTAAGTTTACATATCCATTACTACTTTCAGTATTTGTGGGAGAATACACAAATACTACATTACAAGTATTACCATAAGCTAATGAAGTTAAACAACCACTTGGCGATTGAGAAGATGTTGTTACATTATTCAAACCTATCGCAGCCCAATCAAAAGTAATATTACTAATGGTTCCAGAACCCAAACCATTACTATTCGTAATACTAATTGGTATATAAACAGGCTGACCAGAGTTAGTAGTTAATTGTATCTGAGTTGGATTGGTTGTCAAATCAGTTGCTTCGCCCACACTATATGGTATGTTCAAAGAGGTAGAAACTTGGTAAGGAGTACCTTGATTTACGTATGTACCAGAAATAATACCATACAAATTATTAATTTGACCTGAAGTAAGGTCAGTGGGATCAAATGTAATGGTATAACTACATGTTGGAGTTCCTGAGTTTAAAACTAATCCACTCGTACAAGTATTAGCGGAAACTGTCATACCAGATGGAATACCTGGACTACCTGCAGTTTTCAAAATAGCTTGACTACTTGCCAAATTGGCTAAAGTAATAGGTTGTGTTGGAGTGGTATTAGTTACTGTAACTATCATGCTTCTCTCTTGAGAGCCAATTGAAGTATTTATAAATTCTGTCGCAGAAGGTGCAGCACTAGAAGATAGACCAGTAAGTGCACTAACAGGATAATAATAAGTATTATAATTGGTCGTTGAAGTTCCTACACCTGTGCTGTAGCTCATGATTAAATCTGCTGTACCAAATTGAGATGAACCATTCATTTTAAAAGTCACTGAGCATGATTGACTTGCAGCTACGGTACCAGTACCATTGCCACCACATGTATTTGCCGTTACAGCCAAAGTAGAACTACCAATCGTCTGTGTACTTGAAAGAGCTGTAGGACCATACCCATTACTAGTATCAGCCAATGAAAGGCTAATTCCCGTAGCGCCGCTCATACCATTATTAACAAAGGTAACAGTTTGTGTTGTTGTATTATCAGTAGGTAATGAGCTAGTCACAATACCGGTTGTCATCAATGCAACTGACTGAGTAATATTGACAAAACCGAAATTAACAATCGATGAACTAGCAGCTGTTAAAGACTTGACTGATTGGGTACTTTTACTTGATTTAGCAGCTTTTACTGGTGCTGTGTAATTTGCAAGAAGCTGAACATCAGAGGTAACAACTTTACCACCACGGAAATTTAACATAATAGAACAGCTAGATCTTGCTGAAATATTATATGTACCATCAGCATTCACCAATCCGCAACCGATTAAAGTTCCATTTAAGTTAGGAGATACTAGCTTAACATTATTATAAGCTTTATCAAAATAAACTGGTATCGTTACACCCATCTGTGTTGTGTCAATAACATTTGTTGTTGTCGCAGAAGATGTATTATAGTATGTACCTAAAGCATTTTTCTTAGCAAAATTTTCATAAGAAATTACTTGATCCTCATGATACGCCGCACCTTTATCATTAGTCCCATCAATCGAAATACCATATTGACCATTATCACCAATATTATTTACGCGTAATGCACTAGCTTTTACCAAAATATTACAGCTACCATTTACTGGTATATCACGACAACTGCTATAATCAAATAATTGACTATCAGATGTAATCTGTAACCGTGGATCAACACCAGTTGCTTTGACTTTATTAACATGAATTACGTTTTGTGTGTTATTGAATAACGTCAGTGGATAAGCTGCTCCAGCGGCTTCTGCGTTAGTCGGTATAGCACCCAAATTACCTACTTGTAGATGAGTAGATGTTGGAGATGGAGGAGTTGGGTTATTCCCACTACTTCCACCAGATGAACCGCAAGATATCAGGCCAAAGGCTAAAGAGCCAATTCCTGCAATCGTAACGATTTTTTTTAATTGTTTATTCATTTTCTATTCCATTGAAAAATTAGTTTAAAGACATTTCTAAACTACAAATATAACCACTACCTTCTCAGAAATTAATTTTTACTAAGAAGTAAATTATCAAATAGTTATTCCTCCTATTTAAAATTTAAACACTCAAAACAACTTACACTTCAATAACAATTGGAAGCATGTACCATAATCATGTAACATACATTCTAAAATAAAATCAGCATACTAAACTAAATTTTTATTATTCTATTGTAATTTTTAGCTGACTCTCAGCCAGCAATAAGCACTATGAGCATCTATAGTTTTATCAACTCCTATCAATTGTTTGAAATCAATATTAATTGCATTTATTATGAAACATTTTGATATCAAATCAGCGTTATTACGGCAACCATTAGATAGGCACACAATATCGGATGTGAGATACTATACTCACTACTGGAGCAACAGCCTTGGCAAAATCACAATCACTTTGAGTATCTTGATTTATCACCATCTAATCGCACCACCAGGTTGTGGTAAACAGTAATCTTCTGATAGCTTGATGCTAGCACAATGTAAATTGCCCAAGCTGTTGGATAGTTAATGTTGTACCAAACTGTAGCTTCACCACCCGCGCTTGCTGTAACAAGTCTAATAAAACGTTTTGAATATCAACGAATATATTATTATACTGTAAACAAAAGTAATACATTTTTTATTTAAACGTTGAGTTTATGCACTATTTTAAAATGAAAACAATCTAACGGCAATATTTAAATCTGGAAACATGCTTTGCTAAGCGACAGTTGGGTGGGCTTAGAGTGGCTTTATTGAGTGGGTTGCTCACCACATAACGCTACGCGTTGAGCTTCAACTGGCAGGCTGGGCGTAACAGCTGAGGGAAAGGGAATATTCATGCCGCCGAGTCTCGCCCACAACCAAGGTAGGGCGGCTGCTAAATTAGGTCGTTGACCGACGCTATTAGAAACAGCTGTGTCACGATTTAATTGCTCAACATTAAAACTAAAGAAATAATAAGGCTGCTGACCCATTCGCAAATCGGTCACCACAAGCTGATCGTTTTGCTGCGTAAGTGTGAAGAAACCGTGACTGAAATCAGCGATGGCTTTCACTTTAGGGTTGTTGAGATTGGCTTGAATCAGTGCATCACATCGAGGGTAGGCGCGCCAATTTATTTTTTTCTCATCATCTAATAATGAACTAAAACCTTCGTAGTAATTTTCAGGTGTCATGGCTACAAAGCGCCACAGTATGCTGTTGAAGGCAGTTGGTGAAACCAGTATGCGTTGGGCTTGAATATTTTCAGCGTGTAATGAGTTTTCAGCGGCATTAAGCATATAGCTTTGTACCCCAACACCCCAAGCCAAATAGGCTGTGCTGAGAGCCAGGCCAAATTGATTCCAACGTAAACCCCGTGCAGAT
>DPRZ01000005.1 GCA_003538525.1 Neisseriales bacterium | reverse complement strand
GCGTTATCGACTAAATTAAAATTTATATCCCCAACCATTATGGCAATAATTTTCAATAAATTAGCAATAAGACATAGCTAAAAACTATCAATATGGCAAATTTTATTAATTAGCTAAATTACTTCAATTCTATTATAATAACGTAATCAAAAACACATTCAAGGATGAAAATCATGTTACTAAGCACCATTACCCCATTTATACCAAGTAGTTTAATGTATACCAAAATTGCATTAATCAACCGCATAAATAAATACTGCCCATTAGCTGTAAGCAACTATTGTTTAATTAAATAACTTCAAGACGGATCAAAAGGATAAGATATGCGAACATCAATATTATAGACAATGATGAATTAAAATAATTGCAGAATAATGATGATTGGCACTACTTGGGATTAACTCATCATCGTCTGAGCATGAATCATATCGATCTCAAAATAGATAAAATAAATCCCCAGCAATACGAAATCAATCTAGGAACATGCCAAAAAAACGTAATACCGAATCCCCACAGAACAAAGCAACCATCATAATACAGAGCGAATCCAGAGAAGCACGAGCGCTTCACTGTAACCGCTTTTTACGCGATAAGCCTTGAGTTTAACTGAAGAAATTTCCCCAATGACTTAAAATTAATTTGGTAATTCCTTAGGCTTGCTTAAATCACTTTCCGCTGCATAACCACCAGCCAATGCTTGATAAACTTGAACAATAGCACTTAATTGACTGGCTTTAGCTTGTAACAAGCTTAAATTAACGTTGTCTAAAGTTTGTTTGGCCTGAAGCACATTCGTCATGGAGGAATTTCCATAATTATATTGTACTTTAGTTAATCGATAATACTCATCTGCAGCCAAATATGATTTATACGTTTCAGCATAAACTTTATCCATATTTTGTTTATTGGTCAAATTATCATCTACATTTTGAAAAGCAGATTTTACTGTATTTATATAGCTATAATAGGCAGCATAATAACTACCTTTTTGTGCTTTGACTTGTTCATAACTACTTACATCAATAATTGGCATACTAGCTAACGCTGCCACCGTCCAGAATCCTGTGCTTAAGTTTAATAATTGCGCAAATGCTGCCGTCATCCCACCACCAAAACCAGTTATGTTAACTGATGGAAAAAACTTGGAATTTGCAACAGCAATATTGGCATTAGCGATTCTTAAATTACCCTCGGCTTGAATGATATCTGGGCGATTTCTTAATACCGACGATGGTAAATAAGCAGGAATTATACTTTCAATATTTAATTTATCAATTGAACCATTTGTCACAATTGGGCCAGGATTTTGATTAATTAATACCTGAATTGCATTTTCGGTTTGAGAAATTGCATTCAGAATAGGTGGTATTTGCGCTTGATAATTGGCAATTTGCTGATCATATTGAGCGATAACTGTCATATCCGCTGCGCCATTTTTTACCTGAATCATTTCCAAACGGCTTAATTCTTTGGCATCGTCAATTAATTGTTGCTGTAGTAGTAATTGTCTTTTTTGCGCAAGTAAATTAAAGTAACCACCACTTACCTGCCCAATTACGGTTAATCGTGTTGCATTATACGCAGCTTTTTGCAGCTCCAAAGTAGCTTGGGCTAATTTAGTTTGACTAATATTGGCAAAAACATTGAAACTATAACTCGGCACAAACCCAGCAAATGCACCATTAAAATTAGAGTTTGACATACCGCCACCAGGAATAGCATTCGCTAACCCTCCTTGCGGAGTTGTATTAGTTAAAAAACTACCGCCTGCAAATCCCCCACCCACAGCACTAAAAGTAGGAATCCAAGAGTATTCAGCAGCTTTTAAACGTGCTTGCGCCTGCATAATGTTACCTTGTGCGACTTGAATTTGTGCATTATTACTTAAAGCCAAAATAATTAATTGATTTAATACTGGATCATTAACTTTCTTCCACCACTCCATCTGACTCAAATCAATGTTAGTAGATTCAATTGCCATACCACTCCTAGTTGTGGTTGGCGCCTCAACATTCGGCTGATGGTATGATGGTGAAAATAAAGCACAACCACCAAACATTGTAGCTGTTACAACCAAACTTAATACGGATATTTTTCTCATGCTATTTCCTTCGTCTTACTTAGTCGTATCAATTTTGACATCAGCACTAGCCCCTACACGCAATGGAAATTGTGTATTATTTTCTACTTTGATACGAATAGTAAAACGTTGCGTAACTTTTACCCAATTTCCGGTAGCATTTTGTGGTGGAAGTAACGAAAAAGTAGTTCCACTAGCATAACTTAAACTCTGTACAACACCCTTATAGTGGGCATGTTTATACATATCCAGCTTAACATCAACTGGTTGCCCATCTTTTACGCGCTCCAAATCAGTTTCTTTAAAATTGGCATCAATCCACCAACTATCATTATCCACCAGACCAAAAACCTGTTGCCCTACTCCTACGTATTGCCCTTTAGTTAAATACATGTTTGAGACAAATCCATTAACTGATGATACTACATCAGTATAGCCAACATTGTTTTTAGCATTTGCTACCTGTGCTTTAGCTTGACCAACTTGAGCATTGGCAGCCTCAACCAAAATTTTGTCTTGCGCCAGAGTATTTTCTGCTTGAACTAATTGAGCTTTAGCCTGAGCAAACTGAGTTTGATAGGTTTGTAGATTTTGGGTTGAAGCAGCATTTTGCTTATTCATTTCAGTATAACGTTCAACTTGTGATAATGCATTAGCATAGTTTACTTTAGCGCTTGCTACATTAGCCGCTGCTGTACTGATTTGAGCTTTAGCATTATTTGCTTGTTGAATCGCATACTGTAAAGCCTGTTGTTGTTGATCTAATTGCACACTATAGTCAGTTGGCGCAATTCGAAACAACACATCACCTTTATGGACAAATTGATTATTCTTAACCAAAATATCTTCAACATAGCCATTAACTTTGGGCGCTACATTCACCAAGTTTGCATTTACATACCCATCATCAGTAGAGGGGTATTTTTCAGAGTGTTCAAAATACCAATATACACCACCACTAACCACTGCAACTAATAATGCACCACGCACAATAGTGCTAATTTTTTGTTTATCCATTTATTATCCATCCTATAAATTGTTTGTAACTAGTTTATAATTATAATAATTTCCCGATTTGTCAATTAATGTGCATGAACTTTGATAATACCTTTGGCTGGTTTAGCTAAGAACATCGGCAACAGACAAAGAAATAGTGCCATCACACCCCCCAAGTAGAAAAGGTTTATATTTGCAATCAGAAATGCTTGAGATTGTACTTGCTGCGACAGAATCGTTACCTGTTTTTGGATCGACATTCCTTGCAACAATCCATTTTGCATCTGTTGCACGGCATTACTAAAAGGATTTATATGTGTTGATAAATCATTCCACGAGGTTTGCTCATTGCGACTTAAAACTGTCGATGCAATTGAAGTACCAACTGAATTACCAATATTTCTAAAGAAATTGAATACTCCACTAGCATCGTTGCTTAAAGCTTCATTCACACCTGTAAATGCAACTTGCATTAATGGTGCAAAGGTCATTGACATGCTAAGACCGATAAATGCACAAGTTATTAATTGAGTGGATAGACTCCAGTTAGTCCCGAAATGTGTTTCTATCCAACAACCGCAGGCAAATAAGAGTAGACCGCTGATGAGGATAATCCGCTTATCAAACTTGCTACATAAAATACCACCTAGAATACCACCAAAGACGGCACATACACCACGTGGTGCCGTTATATACCCTGCAATATCGACGGGAAAATTATAGCCCTGCTGTAAGAATGTGGCATAAAATGCCATACCAGTTGTAACCGCCACCATAAACATAAATACGATTGCGCATGATATTACAAAGTTAGAATTTTTAAAAAGCTCAAAGCTAACGACCGAACGGCCAAGCATCCCGCGCCAGACAAAGAAAGTAATAAAAACTAAGCCAACAGAGAGACAAATAACCATTAAATGTGAATTAAACCAATTTAGATTATTCCCCTCATCAATGAAGTATTCAAGAGATCCAAAGCCAATTGCCATAAATGCAAAACTAATTGAATCAAAATTAACTTTAGTTGTAACTGTCTCTTTCATCCAAAAGAACACGATCAAAAACGCAGCCAAGCAGATTGGTACATTTACAAAAAATATACATCTCCAGCTATATGCATTTACTAAATAACCACCGGCTAATGGACCAATAATAGGCCCCAATACAACTGTCAGAGTCATTATGCTCATCATCTTAGGTTGTTCTTCTTCATTAAAATTACCGACAATATAGCCTTGTGCCATAGATGGTAAAAATGCACCGCCAACCCCTTGAATTAAGCGAAAAATAACCATTTCGTTTAAACTACTGGCAAACCCACAAAGTACTGATGAAATACCAAAGACTAGCGTCGATAATAAGATTGTCTTTTTGCCACCAAGTCTTGAACTAACGAATCCAGTTGTCATAATAAAAACTGCAGCCGCCACAATATAGCTAGTTGTGACTAAAGAGACTTCCTGTATATTACACCCCAGAGCACCCATAATATGTGGAATAGCGACTGCCACAATCGTCAGATCCACTATTTCTGCCAATGCTAGCAAGCAGACAGCCATAGCTACAATAGATCTGGGTTCTAACCAAAAACCTTTTTTCATACCAACATACCTTAAATAATTAGCAATCACGAATAAGTAAATGCTTTGCTTAGCTAGTTATGACTAAACACAAAACAGTCCAGGATTATAAACTAAATTACAATCTAAACAATCTAAGTTTTTACTGAGACGAAATGTTTATTACCAGAACTCAGAATAAGATCGTCAATAACTTCAATTCAGTATAAAATATGTTTATATACAATACAAAATCACTCTATCCTTGATAACCCTCTCAAGTATCGTCATAACATTGCGTGGAACTTGTAGGCATTTAGTTGCCGAGGTTGCGGCAACCGCGTCTGGTAGCGCAACAATGGCACCCAATAAAAACCCTATTCCCCAACTAAAATATGGAATTAAGAAATGGCAACAAAGTGCTACACTAAACATATTGAAAAGAACTAAACCAACCGAAAGCCCGAGGATCGGAGTGCGCAAAAACTTTAGCTCATGCCAAGACATACCATAGCTAGCTTCAAATAGTAGCGGGGTACAAAGAAAGAAAATTAATTCTGACTGTAACTAAAATAATGTGTATTGAGTAATTAGACTAATTAGGATACCACCTAGTAAAAGCAAAATTGGTGCTGAAATTTTAGTTTTTTTGTTTACGGTTTTGATAACGAGTAAAACCATAATAAAAAATGATATAATCGCTATGTCATGTTGCATCTTAAATTTACTTTCAAAAAATCAAGTGATCACATAACACAAACTCAGGTTATATCACTACGTTACTGGAGCATAATGTGATCATTAATCAATCGGATAGTGAATTCTTAACGCATTATATTAAATGCCTTGATTTCATTAGTCAAAATACCTCAGTTATGCTTTATAATGTACTCAATGTCGCTGGTGACACGATATTATACAAATCTAGCTTTACCGAGCAAATCGGAGTCACTAACCAAGAAATACAAAAACTACTCAACGATTCACGCCTAAAAGAATACCGTTATAAAGCTATTTCTTCGCGTGAGAACGTCAAATTACTTGGGATAAAATCATTTCCGCAGTCCATCACACAAATTAACATTGTATCAAATCTACCATTAATTAATCCCGCCACGAATAATGTTGTAGCTTTATTGATAAATGTGCATCCCATCGAGGTGTTTAATTTATCGAATATATTAGCTAAATATTATAACCATCAATTAGAAGATTTAAGCCATCCGCGCATTAATCTGGTTAATTTAACCGAGCGCGAACGTCAAGTGGTATTTTTCTTTATTCTAAACTTAGAAAGTCAAGCGATTGCAGAGATTATAGCCAAAATTGAAAATAAAAGTATCTCAAAAAATGCTATTGATCAAATCTTTCATAAGCAGCTGCTACCAACATTTGGGGTGTATAGTCGCAAAGAACTCTATGACAAATTACTCGAATATGATTTTGATCGCATGATTCCCCAAAACATCCTACGCGAAGGCCTAATCTTTGAAATCACCGATTATGTGATTTATCTTTGATCAATGCACATTTAAAATCAGGAATAATTGAGAAATAGTAATACAATGATATTATCTATGAGCAAAGCTCGTTCAATTCTCACGTCGAATACAAAATCTTTGTCAAGCCCGAACTAAAAATGCACCACTTTTAGTCAAATTAGAAACAAATTCCCCGACGTAAAAG
>DPRZ01000239.1 GCA_003538525.1 Neisseriales bacterium | reverse complement strand
ATTGAACAAGAAGGAACCTATCCCCTACCTGAGGCGCAACTCGATCGCTTTATGCTATTTGTAAAAATTGGTTACCCTGATGCCAAAGCCGAAGCACAAATTTTGGCACTCAATCGTTTAACTAATCAAGGTGACGATAGTGAGCGTCCACGGATAAGTCAAGAAACAATTTTTGCAGCCCAACAACAATTAAATTCAATTCATCTAAGCCCAGCCTTAGAAGAATATATTATTCAATTAATTATGGCAACACGTTATCCGCAAAAATACTCAGATGAATTAGCCAAATGGATACGCTTTGGAGCAAGTCCACGCGGCACAATTGCTTTAGAAAAAACCGCCCGCGCGCACGCTTGGTTAGAGGGGCGCGATTATGTAACGCCACATGATATTCATGTCATGATCCATGAAGTATTACGTCATCGGATTTTACTTACATTTGAAGCCGAAATTGAAGGCATTAATAGCGATCAAGTTATCGATAAAATTCTCAGTCTGGTAGCAATTCCTTAATTGTCGCAACAATCATCAATTAATTTTTGCGCAAAAATCACTTAAATAGGTAAATCATATGAGCAGCGGAATTACGCCTGATATTAATCAATTATTAGCCTTACGCCATTCGGCTAAAGAATTGCAGCTATTTAATCCTGCCCGAGTCAATTCACTCAATGCAGGAATTAATTTATCGCACGCCCGTGGACGAGGCATGGATTTTGACGAAGTACGGCGTTATCAAGCTGGTGATGATATTCGTTTAATTCATTGGCAACTCAGCGCGCGCTTGGGTAAAACTTATACCAAAGTCTATCATGAAGAACGCGAGCGTGCTCTGTATCTGATTATTGATCAATCAATTTCGATGCGCTTTGCCACCAAAGTAGCCTTTAAAAGCGTAATTGCGGCAAATTTAGCGGCAATTTTGGGCTGGTCAGCACTAAGCGCACATCAACAAGTCGGTGGCGTAATTTTTAATGACGCAAATTCGAGCTATGTAAAACCTAAGCGCAGTCGTCAATCGTTACTTGATATGTTTAATTTACTGAGCAGTGAGAAATTAACTCGTCCACAGGGTGGATTAATCAATTCATTACAATTTATCTTAACCCAAATCCACTCGGGTAGTAGCGTAGTTGTCATCAGCGATTTTAGCCAAATTAGTCCTGAGGTTGAACGTTATTTACGCCTAATTGCGCAAAAATCCGAATTAACCAATCTGTTAATTTACGATCCCATTGAAGCTAATTTACCAATTAGCGGTTCATTTAACTTCACTAATCAAGCACAGCAGCAGCTAGAAATAAGCGCCAATTCACGCAGTTGTGAACGCTATGCACTGCCATTTGCACAAGCAGAGCAGCATCTGCGCCAATTTTCTCGGCAAAACGGCATGCAGTTTATCAAGCTAGCTACCAACGATGATTTAGTGGGCACACTTAAACGAGGAATCAAGACTCATGGAAAGTAATAGTTTAGCTAACTTAAAAGACTTGCAACTTCCTGACGCAGTCTCAATTTTCCCATTGGCACCAGCTTGGTATGGTGTGATAATTGGCGTAATTTTACTAATGGCTGCACTCGGATACTGGCAAATTCGCCGCTTAACTCATCAACGTCGAGTTGCAAGCATCGTCGAATTATTAACCATCATTGAACAACAAAATTCAAGCTCAACCTTAACCACGCAATTGTTAGCCGAAGTGGCTATTTTACTAAAACGGGTTGCGCGCGAAAAATTTCCCGAACAGCAACCGCAAAATTTATTTGGTGAACCATGGCTACAATTTTTAGACTCTAGCGGCAAAACCACACAATTTACGCAGGGGGCTGGGCGAGTGTTACTCGAGGTTTATCAAAATAAGCCGTTAGAAAATCCACAGGCATTATTTAATGTGGTTAGAGCTTGGTTAAAGGTGGTATTATGATTCAAATCGCTTATCCATGGGAATTACTGGCATTAATTTTACCCGTCATAATTCATTATGCCCTGCCCAAAGCCAAACAACCAGCCAAAGCCGCGCTTAATGTACCTTTTTTTGAACAGCTGCGTAAAAATTTTGCAACTGACGTTGACATGGGTGAAACTCCAGCAAAATCTAAATTAAAGTATCTACTCGGTTTAATCTGGATTTTGATTGTAATTTCAGGGGCGGGAATTCAATGGCTGGGTAAACCAATTGCGCTACCACAAACAGGACGTGATTTACTGATGACGATTGATTTATCAGGCAGCATGCAAACACCGGATATGCTGGTAAATAATCAAGCACAAACCCGGATTGATGTCGTCAAACAAGTCGCAAGCCAATTTATCAATAATCGCACTGGCGATCGCCTTGGCTTAGTTTTATTTGGTTCACGCGCTTATTTACAAACCCCGCTAACTTTTGACCGCAAAACCGTCGCGCAAATGTTAAATGATGCAACCCTCGGAATCGCTGGTCCACAAACCGCGATTGGTGATGCCCTAGGTTTAAGTGTTAAACAATTAATTGATCATCCTAAAAATAGTAAAGCAATTATTTTACTTACCGATGGAGGAAATAACGCGGGTGTCATGGAACCACTAGCGGCCGCCAAATTAGCTGCACAAGAGCAAATTAAAGTCTATACGATTGGACTGGGTGCGGAACAAATTGCCGTACCTGGAATGTTTGGTACACAAATCATTAATCCATCGACCGATTTAGATGTTGCCAGCCTCAAACAAATTGCCCAGTTAACAGGTGGTGAATTTTTCCGCGCGGAAGATGCCGCTTCACTGGCAAATATTTATGCGCAAATTAATCAATTAGAACCGATTAAATCGGCTGAAATTACGCTACGTCCAATCACACCATTTTATCCATGGAGTCTGGGCTTAGCCTTAATTTTAAGCTTTATTTTAATCTTAATTAAATCACGGAGAAACTAGCATGCTAAGTTTATTTCATTTTCTGCGTCCGTGGTGGTTGCTGGCACTAATCCCAGCCATAATGTTAAGCTACTACTGGTATAAAAAATCGCAAACAAGCAAAAACAGCTGGCAACAACATTGTGACCCGCATCTCTTAGAACATTTGCTAGTTAAACAAACTGCGAGCAAAAACTGGGGCTTAATCACGCTCTTAATGAGCGGTTGGCTAGTCATCATTGTGGCACTAGCTGGACCAACTTGGTCACGTTATGCAGCACCAGTTTATCAAAAAAATCTGCCGCGCGTTATTGTGTTAGATGTTTCGCAATCGATGAATGCAACTGATCTGGCACCCTCAAGACTCCAGCGCGCTAAATATAAAGTGCTTGATTTACTTCATTCGATCAAAGAAGGTCAAACTGGAATGCTCGTTTTTTCAAGCTTGCCATTTGTGGTTTCACCCCTAACTAGTGATAGCAATACAATTGCCAGCATGGTGCCAATTCTGGATTCTAGCATTGTGCCAGTCCAAGGTGTGGATATTGGCAAAGCTCTGCAAAAAGCGGGTAAATTACTTCAGCAAGCAGGAAGCAACCATGGGCAAATTATCTTAGTAACGGATAACACACCAACGCAGGAAGATTTAACCCAAGCACATAACTTAGCACAACAAGGTTACACCACCTCGGTATTGGCAATTGCAACGGAACAAGATCCAGCCTTGGTACATTTGGCTGGGCAAGGTGATGGCGAATACCTTGGATTTAAAAATGATAATTCTGATGTAACACAACTAATTAATTCAAATAACTCGACTAATTTAAGTAGCAAAAGCTCAACCCAAGCACAAACTGAAGACCTTTGGGATGACCACGGAAGTTATTTAATTTGGTTGGCTGTATTTCTACTCGCTTTTTTAGCGCGTAAAGGATGGTTAGACAAACTATGTTAAAACGAAAATTAAACTGGCTACTCTTCAGCCTGTGTGTACCGCAATTGGCATTAGCTTTAAATTGGCAAGATATGTGGTTTAACCCCAATCAGCAAGGCATGCGACTTTTGGCACAACAAAAACCAGCCGAGGCCGTCGCTAAATTCAGCGATAGCAATTGGAAAGGTGTAGCTTATTACCGTGACAAGCAATACGAACAAGCTTATAACGAATTTAAACAAGATCATTCTGCGCGTGGATTATATAATCAAGGCAATGCTCTAGCTAATCTGCAGAAATATTCTGAGGCAATTGAGGCCTATAATCAAGCACTGAAATTACAGCCAAATTTCCCAGAAGCCAAGCATAATCGTGATTTGGTGGAAAAACTCAAAAATCAGCCACCGCAAAAAGATCAAAAAGATCAAAA
>DPRZ01000133.1 GCA_003538525.1 Neisseriales bacterium | reverse complement strand
AATAAAATATTAAATCAGATAGTAGCCCCAAATTATGCTATAATTATTTATAGGTGGTTTTACTACCCTGCAATTTCTTACAGACATTATTATGGTGCATTGCACCATAACTTGTCAAGTATATTTTTATTTCATTCCAATTTCAACTTTTCGGTTAGGTCCTTATGAAGAAACCAGCAGAACTTAGACTTATCAAAAAATATCAAAACCGTCGCCTCTATGACACGGCAACTAGTACGTATATTATTTTAGAAGACATCAAACAAATGGTTATGGATGGGGATATAATTCAAGTCCTTGATGTAAAATCTGAGATCGATGTCACTCGCAGTGTTTTGTTGCAAATAATTCTCGATGAAGAAGTTAATGCAACGCCAATTTTTTCAAATGACTTCTTATTTCAAATAATTCGCTTTTATGGCAAGGCATTTCAGCCAGCCGTTAGCCCATTTTTGGAACAAGGCATGGATCTTCTGCGCCAAACCCAAAAACGCTTTTACTCACAACTTAAGGCTACCCACCCAAAGGAGTCTATTCCGTCGAGTCTTGAATTATGGAAAGAATTTTGGAGTGAGCGTGGACCAAATGTCCAACAAAATATCTTTGAATACTTGACGGCTAGCACAACTAACTTCTTACAGGTGCAAGAGCAAGTTAAAGATCAATTTCAAACTCATGCTGAGAGCTTAATGAGCATGATTAAATTTCCATTTAGCACAACAAAAGGATCTAAATAATTTATGGCTACAATTGGTTTTATTTCTTTGGGCTGCCCCAAAGCATTAGTTGACTCTGAAATTATTTTAACGCACCTAAAAGCCGCCGGCTACAACGTTGTAAGCAGTTATAACGAAGCGGATTTAGTCGTTGTCAACACCTGTGGTTTTATTGATAGTGCCGTTGAAGAATCCTTAGCCGCAATTGGTGAAGCGCTTAATGAAAATGGTAAAGTGATCGTAACTGGCTGTCTGGGTGCTAAAGAAGGGGTAATTGAAACTGCTTACCCAAATGTATTAGGCGTAACCGGTCCACATGCCACCCAAGAAGTTTTAAATCTAATTCATCAATATGTACCACGACCGCATGATCCATTTACGGATTTAGTTCCACCACAAGGAGTTAAATTAACCCCTAAACATTATGCCTATCTCAAAATTTCCGAAGGTTGTAACAACACCTGTTCATTCTGTATTATCCCGAGTATGCGCGGCAAACTGGATTCTTATCCAATTGGCGAGGTTTTATCTCAAGCAGAAAAACTGGTTCAAGCGGGCGTTAAAGAACTTTTGGTCGTGTCCCAAGATACCGCCGCCTATGGCAGTGATCAAAAATACCTCACTGGATTTCATAATGGTCGCCCAGTTAAAACCAAATTTCTCGATTTATGCCAAGAACTAGCTAAACTTGACGTATGGGTACGCCTACATTATGTTTATCCTTATCCACATATTGATGATGTAATTCCACTAATGGCAGCTGGTAAAATTCTACCCTATTTAGACATTCCATTCCAACATGCTAGTCCACGCATCTTAAAAGCCATGAAACGTCCTGGTAATGTTGCAGGACTCCTCGAGCGTATTGCCAATTGGCGCCAACTATGCCCAGATCTCGCCATCCGAAGTACTTTTATCGTAGGTTTTCCAGGTGAAACCGAAGCAGATTTTCAAATGCTCTTAGATTTCTTGAGTGTGGCACAATTAGAAAAAGTCGGTTGCTTTAAGTATTCAGATGTTGATGGCGCTGATGCGCATCAATTAAGCGAACATATTCCTGAAGCGCTAAAAGAAGAACGTTACCACCGCTTCATGCAGCATCAACAAGCAATTAGTTTAGCTAAATTAAATGCCAAAATTGGCACTAATCTGACGATGATCGTGGATGAAGTTAATCGCAAATTTGTGATTGGGCGTAGCAAATATGATGCCCCTGAAATTGATGGATTAATTTATATTAAAAACATGGGACAATATGATCAAATTCAAGTAGGCGATATTCTTGAAGTTCAAATTATCGCCAGCAAAGATTATGATCTTTATGCTAAACCAGTGTTACAAGCTTAATCTAATCACCAATTTGAACTAAAACCATTCGCAGTTGTTAATCTGGCATACTGATATTAGTGTTATTTTAAAATCTTAAAACTAATCATAAATTTAACAGTGCGTCATAAATAACTACTATTTTAAATAAGAAAAGCTAGGAAATGATTCCTAGCTTTTCTTATTTGCTATACTGAACGATTAAGGTTATTTCTCTCGCGCCATTTACCAAATAAATCAAAAATAGTTTGATGATTGGTTATAATATCAATACATGAACCAACATAACTTAATAAGTTACCAAAAGTTCCAGCACTCAACACTACCGCTAAAATTTTAAACAGCCAATGCCGTCCAAAAGCGGTACCCAGCACAGCGATATTTGAGAAGTGTCCTGATTCTATACCATAAATAGCAACAATCGCTCCACCAAAAACACCAAACAAGATGGCTAGATCGCGATTATTTAAATGACGAATGCGTTTATGTAATTTAGGTTGAGGATATTTGGTGTAAATTGAGCTCATGAGAAACCTACTTTATAAAGTGATACTAATAAAACAGCAAAGTTAGCGATTGTACCAATATGCGTAACACTTAGCATGGTATTTTCACAACGCAGAACAACTGATTTAGTATTATTTAGGTAGGAGTCATTAGCAAATGCGGTTATATGGCGAACTCCATCGCCGAACCAGTATTATACCTGAGACTCCATAACTATTTCAATTATTTTTGCAGATCGCGTAACTCACGCTTTAAAATTTTACCCGTCGCATTGCGTGGCAATTTATCCAGAAAATAAATCTTGCGCGGCTGTTTAAACGGCGCCAACAACGGTTTAAGAAACTCTTTAAATTCACGCTCCGTTGCACTTTCACCATCTTTCAGCTCGATATACGCAATCGGTGTTTCATTTTCTTCGATGTCTTTTAAGCCAACCACCGCACAAGCATTAACCTTCTCATGGGTATAGATAAACTCTTCAATTTCCCGTGGATAAATATTCATGCCTTTATTAATAATCAAATCTTTCTTACGATCCACAATGTAGATAAAGCCACTTTCATCAACATAGCCAATATCACCTGTTTTAAACCACTCGCCGACCAAAACCTCGGCGCTATCTTCAGGACGATTAAAATAGCCCTGCATCACACAATCACCCTTCACCCACAGTTCACCAACTTCACCGCGCGGTAATTGCAGTAGATCCTCACCAAAAGCTTCCAACACAAAACTTGGCAATGGACGCCCAACTGAACCAAATTTATTTGCCCACGGTTGATTTAATGACACCCCAGAAGCACATTCACTCAGTCCATAACCTTGTAACAGCTGCCCACGTTTAAAGTTAGCACTAAAGCGCTGAATAACATCCTCAGACAATGGTGCTGCACCCGATACCCAACCCCGTACATTATGAAACCAATGGAAATACCATGGTAATTTGGCGCGCGCCATCGCACTAAATATATCTGGAACACCAGCAAAATAACGGCAACGGTGAACTAAGACCAATTTGAGCAGATTTTTAAAATCTTTCTTGGTGCTGATTGAGCGCACTACTACCAAACCACTATTCGAAGCAAGAGGTAAAAGCAAGGTTACCGCTAAAGTAAAGGCGTGAAACATCGGTAAATAACAAATGAATCTAGCTTGACCAGCTTTAATCTGAAAATGCTCAAATGCGCCATACACAATCGATAACAAATTACGATAGCTTAACATCGCTCCCTTAGGCTTACCAGTGGTTCCTGAAGTATAAATTAAGACCGCCAAATCATCCAATAATCGATTGGCCTTAAAATCACGCTGCGCCGAATAACCAATAAATATTTTAGTATAATCCAAATTAGTTTCATTTTCAAGTGGTAGTCCATCCACCCAGATAATTTTTTCGACATTAGTTTTAATCATTAAATCACGAACTTCGTCAGAATATTTAGCCGAGGCAAATAATAATTTCGTTTGCGAATCATTAATTACATAGACTAACTCATCATGTTTCAGAAAGTTATTTACAGGTACAGCTACCGCACCAACTTTACTAATGGCAAATAAATTGACCACAAATTGCCACGAATTGCTCATAACCAAGGCGACTTTATCACCTTGCTTGATCTCTAAATCACACAAATATGCCGCAACTTTATCAACTCGACAAAGCAATTCCTCATTAGAAATTTTTAAGTCATCTTCAAACAGCGCAATTCTACGTGGTGAGCGCTCAGCATTCTGTTGAATAATTTGATAAAAGTTATTCACTGGATAATTTATCGCCATCGTGGACTACCTTTCAATAAACTTAACTATTTTGAATAAAAATAAACGTTTAATTATAACTAAATTTTAACTCTTTATGTGGAGTTTTGCTCGCTAATCTAACGAATTAAATCGCTTTCATAATTGATTAATGTCAATTTCACCAACATTATTAAAAATATAACTTGGTCGATAGGGAAATTCACGTAAACTTTCACGCGAAGAAACTCCCGATAAAACTAATGCCGTTTTCATACCAACTTCCATTCCTCCGACAATATCGGTATCCATCCGATCACCGATCATCAAGGTATCTGCCGCACGAGTACCTAATTTACATTTAGCAATCGTAAAAATCAAAGCATTAGGTTTACCAATTACATAAGCGGATTTACCCGTTGCCCGTTCAATCGGTGCTAATAGTGCACCACAGGCTGGTTCAACACCATCCTCAATTGGATCCACTAAATCTGGATTGGTCGCAATTAGTTTAGCTCCATTGTTGACTAAACGAATTGCTTTTTTTATCATTTCAAAATTATAACTCGAGGTTTTACCAACTACAACATAATCCGGGTTCGTTTCTGAAATAGAAAAGCCCACGTTATATAATTCATTAATCAATCCACCACCACCAATCACATAAGCAGTTCCACGCGGTTGTTGTTGATGTAAAAATGCCGCCGTTGCCATTGAGGCAGTAATAAAATTATCTTCTTCTATTCCACGCAAACCCAGACTTTCAAGTTTACGTTTTAAATCAAGCGGCGTTTGCTCTGCATTGTTAGTCAAAAATAAAAACTTCGTCTCGGTATCTCGAAGATGCTGAATAAAGTGTTGCACCCCAGGTATTAACTCATTCCCGCGATAAATCACCCCATCCATATCTGATAATACTCCTAATTTACCCATAATCACCTCCTTTTAAATTCAGATTAACGCGTAAAACGCCACCAAATGGCAGCGTTTCAATTTAATTTAATCACTCATCATGAAAAATATTACTTAACCATGAAGTTGACGCTTATCACATGCCAAAGCGGCTTCATGCGTTACTTCAGATAATGATGGATGCGCATGGATAATGCGGGCTAAATCCTCACTGCTGGCCATAAACTCCATTGCAACGACTGCCTCGCTAATTAATTCAGAGACAAATGGTCCAACCATGTGCACACCAAGAATGCGATCAGTTTCTTCATCCGCCAATACTTTGACAAACCCAACGCTATTACCTAGACCCAAAGCGCGTCCATTTGCCATAAACGAAGAAACGCCTTTTTTAAATTTAACCCCTTCGGCAACTAATTGTTGTTCGGTCTTACCCACCCAAGCCAATTCTGGATTGGTATAAATCACCCACGGCACGGTATTAAAGTCAAAATGTGGATGTTGTCCCGCCATGCGTTCGGCAACAATCACCCCTTCTTCAGAAGCTTTATGAGCTAACATCGGGCCACGCACAACATCACCAATCGCCCAAACGTTCGGCAAATTGGTTCGACAATCCGCATCGACTACCACAAAACCTCGTTCATCTAATTTAAGTCCAACCGCATCAACATTTAAGCCATTGGTATTTGGCACACGACCGATTGACACCAATAATTTATCGGCAACTAAACTAAATTGTTCGCCATTATGCTCATAATTAATCGTAACATTTTTATCGGCATTAACAATTTCACCAATTTTTACGCTATTTTTAATCAATAAACCTTGTTTAATCAAATTCTTATGCAATTCTTTAGAGGCTTGCTCATCAGCAACAGGTAAAAATTTATCGGCAACTTCAAGCACGGTTACATTTGCGCCAACTCTTGACCAAACGCTACCCATTTCAAGTCCAATTACCCCAGCACCAATCACACACAATTCTTTTGGTGTCGCAGTTAAATCTAATGCACCCTCATTATCCAAAATATTTAGATTATCGGTAGCAATTTGCGGTAAATGACGTGAGTTAGAGCCAGTTGCAACAATCACCTGCGTCGCGCTAATTTCTTGTTGCGCACCTTTATCATCAATACTCAGAATATATTTACCACCCTCAGCCGTTTTAAAGCTCGCCCAGCCATGAATTTCAGTAATTTTATTTTTCTTAAACAAAAATGAAATCCCATTCGCGTTTTTGCTCACAATATCTTCTTTACGCGCTAACATTTTTTTAATATCAATTTGTGGATTATCACAACTAATTCCGTGCTCGGCAAAACTATGGGTTAACTCGGCATAATTTTCCGAAGACTGTAATAACGCTTTTGAAGGAATACAGCCAACATTCAAGCAAGTTCCGCCCAAAGAATATTTACCATTGCGCACATAACCATCAACACAAGCAGTTTTAAAACCTAATTGTGCCGCGCGAATTGCAGCTACATAACCACCAGGTCCGCCACCAATTACCACAACATCAAAATTTTGCATAATTATTTCCTAATCTAGATTATTAAATTTCGTCACTAAAAATACGTACATTGCAATCCGCCGTAATTGAGGTTACTGGATCTTGGACATATTTATTAAAAAACTCACTAATATATGATTGAGCACAATGAGCGTCAAAATCTTCAATTGATGCCCACTCTTCATTGAACATAATTGAAAATTTTGATTGGGTTGGTGCTTGAGGATGAGTGATTTGACGTGTTACTCGATAACGCAAACAACCATTTTCACGCAAGGTTAACGGCTCTAAACTCATTAATTGTTCAAATAACTCTTGTTCATGACCTGCAGCTGGCGCAAACTCAGCAATGCAATAAATTTTCTTTGACATATTATATTTCCTTAAATAGCCAGTAATCAATAAAATTAAGCAAAATTATAGCACATTTATCTGACTATTTAGCTTGATCACAACTTAAATCGCCACTATCGGTGTCGGAACTAACCGAACTACCAGTTTTACAATTATCATAAAATAAAAACTGCGAAAAATAGCTTCCCGACCACGTTTTGCACTGCGCCCGTAAAACATTCATTGACAACGTGGCGGCTTTAACTTTACAATTTTCACGCCACTGACCTGCTGGAAGACCATCTTTTTCAGGTTTTTCCTTATTTGCAGTACAACTCAAACTACCATTCTGATTATGAACCAAAGGATTAGTTTTACAAGTGGCTAAATCAATCGCGGCTGGAATAAACTGCCCTTGATCATTACGACACTTGGCAATTAACATCGTTCCATTGATACTAGCTGAATCTGTTTTACAACTTACCACCCAATCACCACCAGGAAATTGTGTTGCACTTCGATTATCGGGTGCAGCTTTTGGCGTAACACAGACTAAATTGCCGTTATCATTATCCACCAATGAATCTATTTGGCAATTTTGTTGATAATTCAGCTTACTAATATTCTGTAATACACCGCCATTTTTCGCACACGATGAAGTTAGTACACCTTTGAAATAACTGGCACTACTCACACTGCAGGATTTTTGCCATGAACCATTCGGTAAATTATCCGCAAATCCACACAGAGGCAAACTTAGAATTAAAATTAATTTCTTCATTGCAGCTAGCCTAATTACCGTTCGGTACCAGCTACGGTTAAGCCAAAACTTTGCATAACACGCGCCACTTCAATTTCATCTAACTCATAATAATTGCCACGTTTTAGGCGCGGTGGTAAATCAATTGGTCCAAAGCGGGTCCGCATCAAACGGCTTACCGTAATTTCAAAATGCTCAAACATCCGACGCACTTCGCGATTACGACCTTCCATGAGTAAAACTTTATACCAGTGATTTTTTGAATCACTATCTTGTAATTCAAGTTTATAAATATCTTTAAATTTAGCTACACCATCATCTAAAGTAATTCCAGTTTTAATTTCGCGCACTTGCTCAACTGTCAATGGATCACCATAAATCCGTACCGCATATTCACGTTCAACTTCATAACGTGGATGAGTAAAATGATTGGCTAATTCACCTGAAGTGGTAAAAATTAATAAACCACAGGTGTTATAATCCAAGCGCCCAATTGCGGTAAAACGCTTATTAACTAACAATGGAATTTTATCGTAAACCGTTGCTCGCCCTTGTGGATCACTACGTGAAACCAATTCGCCCTCGGGTTTATGATAAATAATAATGCGCGCTAAGCGATCCTGCCATTTAATTCGCACAGGACGGCCCAAGACTTCCACACGATCATGTTCAACTAATTGTTGACCAAGTTCGGCTAAACGTCCATTCACCAAAACTTTGCCTTGACTAATTAAATTATCACATTCACGGCGTGAACCAACCCCTGACATTGCCAAAGCTTTGGAAATACGCTCGCTATGTCCTTCTTTAGGATCAACGCGTTCTTCACGAATCCGTTGAGCGGTAATTTTTTCTTGTTGATTTTGACGAATTAATTTAACCCGCTTCGCCGTGCGTGGTTCATTATTGGCAACAAAGCGTTCATTTGAATTTTGCGGGCGATTATTATCTGGATGGGCAACTCCAGCCACAGTTCGTGGTCGATTTTCGGTAGTTTTACGTTGAGGTTTAACGGTTTTTTTAGCTGGCTTTTCCGAGCTAACCATCATTTCTTTAAGCTTTTGCTTTATATTAAATTTCACTGAATATTCTTTCTCTTAGAGTTTACTGGCATTATTATACCTTACTCAGCCAAATAAACACTAAATCAAAAATTAACCTAGTTAAATTCGTGCTGAAATTAATCAACAAATAGCTCTA
>DPRZ01000181.1 GCA_003538525.1 Neisseriales bacterium | reverse complement strand
TTCATCAATAATTCAACCGCTTCTTTTGTCGTTGTTCCAATAATTGGATCTCCACCGATACCGATACAAGTTGATTGACCTAAACCTAATTTAGTAGTTTGCGCAACTGCTTCATAAGTTAAAGTACCTGAACGTGACACAATCCCAATTTTACCTGGCAAATGAATGTGGCCTGGCATAATTCCGATTTTACATTCACCCGGTGTAATAATACCAGGACAGTTTGGTCCAATGATGCGTGAGCCACTTGATTCAGCATAACGCTTAATTTTTAACATGTCTAAAGTTGGTACACCTTCAGTAATAATCACAATTAATGCCACTCCAGCATCAATCGCTTCAATCGCTGAGTCTAAAACAAACGGTGCAGGTACATAAATTACTGATGCATCTGCAGCCGTATCTCGTACAGCTTCGCGCATAGTATTATAAACAGGTAAATCTAAATGAGTCGTGCCACCTTTACCCGGTGTAACCCCACCAACTACCTTAGTTCCATAAGCAATGGCTTGCTCAGAATGAAACGTACCGTTTTTACCGGTAAAACCTTGTACTAATACTTTGGTATTTTTATTAACTAAAACACTCATGGTTAATCCTTTGTAATCGATTTGGAATTAAAAATTAATTTAAATAGCTTAACTATGGCTAATTTTTTAACGCCAATTTCATAATTTCATTACGTAATCGTATTTATTTTAAAGTTGCAACAACTTTCTGTGCTGCATCCGCTAAACCTTCGGCAGGAATCAAAGCTAAGCCAGATTCTTTAAGTAATTTAGTGCCTAATTCAGCATTATTACCTTCCAAACGCACAACTACTGGTACAGTCACGTTTACTTCTTTAACCGCATCAATAATCGCTTCAGCAATCATATCGCAACGCACAATTCCACCAAAAATATTAATCAAAACCGCTTTTACATTGCTATCGGCAAGAATTAATTTAAAGGCTTCAATAACCCGAGCTTTAGTTGCGCCACCACCAACATCCAAGAAATTGGCTGGTTGACCACCGTATAATTTAATAATGTCCATGGTCGCCATCGCTAAACCAGCACCATTAACCATACAACCAATATTACCTTCAAGAGCTACATAATTTAAATCATGTTCTGAAGCTTTTAATTCACGTTCATTTTCTTGGGATTTATCCCGTAAGGCTAATAAGTCATGATGACGGAATAGAGCATTTGAATCTAAATTAATTTTAGCATCAACACATACCAAATCACCATTTTCACGCACAGCTAATGGATTAATTTCAAATAATGCGAAATCATTTTCAACAAACGCTTGATATGAACCGAGCATCATTTTAACAAAATTAGCAATTTGACTACCAGTTAAGCCTAATTGAAACGCTATATCACGCGCTTGACACGGTTGCAAACCAACTAGTGGATCTACCACCACTTTTAAAATTTTTTCAGGAGTTTCATGCGCTACTTTTTCAATCTCAACACCACCTTCGGTAGATGCCATAAAGGTAACCCGACGACTAGAGCGATCAACCACCGCACCTAAGTATAATTCACGTGAAACTGGATATAAATCTTCAGAAACATAAACTGAATTAACTGGTTGACCAGCTGCATCAGTTTGATAAGTCACTAAATTTTTACCAATTAGACTTTCAGCAACTTCACGCGCTTCTTCACGTGATTTCACTACTTTAACCCCACCCGCTTTACCGCGACCACCAGCGTGAACTTGCGCTTTAACCACGGCAAATTTACCACCTAATTGATCATAGGCATCAGCAGCTTCATGTCCGCTACTGGCTAAAACACCACTTTGTACACGCAAACCATAGCGTGCCAATAATTCCTTGGCTTGATACTCATGTAGATTCATTGTATATCCTTATAGATAATTAGACAAATATAACTCAGGTATTTTACCATACTCCGCGTATCCAAATTACGGCTAAATTTTTAAGCTACTTTTTTAACCCATGATAACTAGAAAAAGATTTAATTTCATCTTGAACACCAACAAATGGCGTACTATCTACTCGTAACTGTCCCTGAAATGGCATATCCATCTCCAAAATCAACCAACTTGAGGAGCTCATAATCAAGTTTTGACTCATTATAATAAATAGCGTAAAACGAAAATTGCGGGTATTAATAAACCCAGTCCAGAAACAACCAAGAAAGATCATCATAATGAAGAAGAGTAACAACGGTCCATTCAAATTTCCCGAGAGAAATCCTAAGCGATTCTCACGATAATTAGATAAATCAGTCACTTGCTCTAAAATACGATTATAGCGTAATTCATCAGATAATTGAGGTAATGGCTTATAGTCATAAATAGATAAAACTAAATCACGAAATGCGACATTCGTCTTAGAACTTTCTTCTCCATGTGACAAATGTGGATACTCATCCTCAACAATTAAATTTAGATAATTTAAAATTTTAGTTTCAAAAAATGGACTCTCAGCACCGCCTAATGAACCAATATCATTATATAACTGCGCCACCGAATTAGCTTCGCGAATGGTGGTTTGCTTAAGCGTACCAATGTTGCTCCAATTAGTCGCTATCCAAAAAGTAATAAAAATCGTACTAAAAAATAGCACAGTTTGCCAAACTACTTTAGTCACAATATCTTTATTATCTACTCGCGATAAAAAGCGATGGGATACAAGATAACCAAATAAACTAACGATATTGCAAACCAAAAAAATCAAAACCAATGCTACGTAAATGGGCAAATGATAAAAAGAATCTGGCATCTTCAATTCACCTAATTAAAATATAAAGTAACAATTACCTGTTTCAAATTATATTTAACTTGATCAGTATCTTTTAGCTCTACCGACTTCATCGCAATCGGTTGCTTAGTTTGTTGCTGTAGATAATCGTGAATTTTACCCGCTAAGGTTTGCATCCGCGTTGGATAACTAACTACGGCACGTTTAATTCGTCCTTGATTAATCCCATCGGCAATATTAGCTAACTGCGTTTTATCAAAACCAGTAAAGAAAACTGGCGCCCAGCCACCAACCATAACTGGCTCACTAGCTGCACTTTTTACTGGCATCGAAGCATTTTCTGGAGCACTCGCAATTTTACTTACCGAGACATTAGAATTTGAACTACAACCGATCAGAAGGAATCCAATTAATCCAAGCATAACTTTATTGAGCATATTTAAGACTTTCTTAATTTCTAATTATCTGAATTAATCGTATCATCAAAGCGTGATTTACCATTGCTTGACACTAAATAAACCTTAGAATCACGGCGCACTACCCGACACTTGGTTTGTTGATTTAAGCAAATCCGGACTGAATCTGGTGGCACATCATT
>DPRZ01000017.1 GCA_003538525.1 Neisseriales bacterium | reverse complement strand
TACAAGGTCTGTTACAAAAGCAAGTATTGAAACAGGGATTAAAAAAGCAGCATTTCCTCAAGAAAGTGAATGGAGTATTGAACAAACACTAGATGAAGAATTTTTTCCAAACTAAACTTTGAGTAAAAAAACAGCGCCAATTTATAGCACTGTTTAGCAACGTTGCGACTTGTGTAAATTGAAATATTTCTTTACCGCGAGTAACCGCATTGAATAATATCCCGATGATAGATTTATTTTATACTCAGCAAATTTTAAATTATATTTACTTAATGAGTATGTGATTTTTTATATTGTCTTACTAGCAATAGCAATGCTTCATTGATTTTGCTTTGATATCGTTTGCTATTTTCTTTAAAAAAATCAATTATTTCTTTATTTAGTCTTAAATTAACAGTTACTTTTTCTGATTCAGGCTGTTCAATAACTGCCGCAAACTCTTTGTTAATTTCTGACAGTCTCACCCAACCCGTAAAATCAGTCACAGGTGGAATATCTGAGTAGTCAATCTCTTCATCAGGCATTTCAACTAATAATTTTAGTCGTTCCTCTGCTGACATTTCGCTAAATTTATTTTTGGTGGTCATAATATTTACCTCTCTCAATTTTACTAGCTTTACGCGCTGATATTATCCTTGTGCTTTCATTGCGTTCGGTATAAGCAACTATTATAATTACAATATCTAGTATTTTACCAATTATTTGTATGCGCTCTTCATCTCTAGAGTGATGTTTATAATAACATTCATTTTGGCGGGTTACATCTTTAGTAATTTCAACACCAAGTCAAGGCTAAAGCCGCGACTCAGCATAAAGCGAATTTGTTTTGCGCGCTCATTGGCTGTGGTTATTACTTGTCCATGAAATTTGCGCTGCCAAATCTGCTGGGCGATGTTTAATTCATCAATTTCGGCTTGCTGATAGAGTTCATTCACCAATTCACGATTATTGACTTTATCGTGTAACAGATGTTTGATTTTTAGGCTGCCATATTTTTTACTTTTGCTATGAATGAAATTTTCAATAAAGCGCTCTTCGTTGAGGTATTTCTTTTCGACCATTTCATCAACCACGGCTTTGATTGCATCTAGGTCATCCGTATATTTTTTGAGTTTAGTGTAGAGTTCACTATACGAATAGTCGCGCCGCGAGAGAAAATCGATGGCTTTGGCTTTGAGATTAATCGGATTATCGGTCATAGCATTCTTAAAATAAAGATAGCGTAACCGTAGTTACGCTATTTAAGTAATCAATGAAGCTTATACTAGCTCTTCAGCATCGGTACTTGCATCAATTTCACGTTCTTCTAATGGAACTTCATGCACCACTGGAGCATTTAAACTGCGAATTTTAGCTTCGATCTCATCGGCAATGGCTGGATTTTCTTTTAAGAAGGTCCGCACATTTTCTTTACCTTGACCAATTTTTTGCCCTTTATAGCTATACCATGCGCCAGATTTTTCGACGATGTCATTTGCCACCCCAAAATCAATAATTTCGCCAGTGTGTGAAATTCCCTCGCCGTACATGATTTCAAATTCGGCTTGTCTAAATGGCGGCGCTACTTTATTTTTAACTACTTTAACCCGCGTTTCGCTACCAATCATGTCATCACCTTTTTTGATATTGCCAGTTTTGCGAATATCAAGGCGTACTGAGGCGTAGAATTTTAATGCATTACCACCAGTAGTGGTTTCAGGTGAACCAAACATAACCCCAATTTTCATGCGAATTTGATTGATGAAAATTACTAAGGTATTGGTACGTTTGATATTACCAGTTAACTTACGGAGTGCTTGTGACATTAAACGGGCTTGTAAACCCATGTGGCTATCGCCCATGTCACCTTCTAATTCGGCTTTTGGTACTAATGCAGCCACCGAGTCAACCACAATCAAATCCACCGCGCCGCTGCGTACTAACATATCGGCAATTTCCAAGGCTTGTTCACCAGTGTCAGGTTGTGAGATTAACATATCATCAACTTTTACCCCGAGTTTACGGGCGTAAATTGGATCTAATGCATTTTCGGCATCAATATAGGCACAGGTTCCACCTTGTTTTTGCATTTCAGCTACCACGTGTAAACAGAGTGTGGTTTTACCTGATGATTCTGGTCCAAAAATCTCAACCACGCGTCCACGCGGTAAGCCACCGATGCCTAGTGCTAAATCAATTCCTAATGAGCCAGTTGAAACAACTTGAATATCATTAGCGACATTTTTCTCATCCATGCGCATTATTGAACCCTTGCCAAATTGCTTTTCAATTTGCGAGAGTGCGATCTGGAGGGCTTTTGCTTTATCGTTATCGGCCATATGAATTCTTTCTATAAGTTAAAATGTAAAAGTATTGCTGCTAAGAGTAGTTAATGGGTCAACGCAGGTTTCAAATAGGGTAGTTTGTTTGAATTCGTTTTCGCTAATTTTTTCAATTAAGATAGCTTGCATAATTGGTGCCTCGCCAATTACCGCGACTAAGCGTCCGCCAACTTTTAGTTGATTTTTAAGGCTTGGACTAATTGTGCTAACATTCCCACCAATAAAAATTTTATCAAAAGGTGCTTTTGCCGCATAACCATTGATACCATCTGCTTCGATTAGACTAATATTTTTAATACCGAGTTTAATCAAATTCTCTAGTGCAAATTGTTTATTTTGTGAATTTATTTCTAAACTATAGACAAAATCAGACATTTTAGCCAATAACGCGGTTACATAACCACTGCCTGTGCCAATTTCTAAAACTTTGTCGCGTTTACGTAAGACTAATTCTTGCAATAAGCGTGCTTCCATGCGTGGAAAGAGCATTTTTTGTCCACCAGGCAGTGGAATCTCGATGTCAGATAGCGCTAAATTACGGTATTGCTCTTGTACGAAATCTTCACGTTTAATTGTGCTAAGTAGTTCCAATACGCGTTCATCAAACATATTCCAAGGACGAATTTGTTGTTCGACCATGTTAAAGCGTGCGGTTGTAAAATCCATGGTTATTCCTTACTTAATCTTTTGTTCGGTTTTAACTTTATCAACTAGAGCTTGCACCACTTGAATTAATTGTGCTGGTTGGGCTGGAGTTGTTACATATTTATTGCCAATAATGAAAGTCGGGGTTCCCGTAATATTATAGGCTTGCGTATATTGTGCATATTCTTGGGGTTTAGTACTAATGGCGAATGAATTATAAGTTGCCATGAATTTTTTTGGGTCAACTAGAGTTTTATTCGCATCGAGGAAACTTTGTAATTGAGCTGGATCTTCCAGATTTTTACGTTGGGTCATGGTTGCATTAAATACTTGTTGGCTAAATTTAGTGCCCAGATTAAGCATCTGTGCTGTAGCATTAATTTTAGCATAACCTGTGAAATTATTTTCCCAAACTACCTGAATGCGATTCAATTGAACATTTTTAGTGCCTGCGTACCATTGATCAAGGGTTGGTTCTAAAATCGAGCAATGAATACACGCATACGAATAAAATTCGGTCACATTAACTTTACCAGGCGTTGCGGGTAAGGCTTTAGTTACTCCTGATACCAAATTGTAATCGGTACCTTGTTTAATTTGAATATCTTTAGCAAATACGCTGCTCATAATTAGGCTACTGAGTAATGCAAAAGTTAATTTATTCATGCTAAATCCTTTAATTTAAGTTAATAATGGTTGCGTTAATATCTTGATCTTTGAGTTGCTTAAGTAAATCTTGAGCTTGACTACTATCGTTAAATGGCCCAATTAGGACTTTATTAATAATTTGTTGATTGCTTTGTTGCGATTGAATTTTTGAGTTAAATCCTAGCAGAGCTAAGCGTGCCTTCATATCGTTAGCTAGATCTGGATCGCTAAATGCGCCAACTTGGACCATGTAACGCACGTTGGTTGCAACACTGGAAGCAACTGGGCGCGTTGTATTCAGGTCTTTTTTACCTTGTAAGACATCATAAAAATCATAAGTTGGCGTTGATGCTGCGGGTTTTTGCGCAACCGGTGCTGAACTTGCTTCTTGCATCTTGGTACTTGGTGCCAAAATTAAGGGTTGTAAATTATTCTTTATTTGGCTGATGGGGTCAGATGCATTGTTGCCATTTAAGCCTTTGTCAACAAATGGATTTTGCGCTTTATTTAAATAAAAGGCGACACCGCCTGCAAGTCCAATTCCGATTAATAATCCGATGATGAATTTCACTATAATTTCCAATAAAGCTAAAAGTTACGTTTGTACTGGCTGGCTAAACTAATATGCGCCACGCTAATGATTTTACTTTGCGCTAAGTCGGCGATCGTTCGCGCTAATTTTAGTTGACGATAATAACCGCGCGCCGAGAGTCCATGTTTTTGAATAATTTGTTGGAGCAAGTTTTTAGTGCTCTCGTCTAAGCGGCAATGCTGCTCAATTTCATCATTATTCAATTCGTAGTTAAGTTTTCCTTGTCGTTCGTATTGAATTTGGCGCGCAATTATCACCCGTTCGCGAATTACTTTTGAAGACTCACCATCGGCAAGGCTTTGTAATTCATTCGGGTTTAGCGTCGGAACCTCAACAATCATATCAATTCGATCGAGAAGTGGTTCCGAGATTTTAGCACGATAACGATTAATTTGCTCAATTGAACAGCCACAGTTTTTTTGCGGATGTCCTAAATTGCCGCATGGGCAAGGGTTCATAGCTGCGATTAATTGAAAATCAGCTAAATATTCTACTTTATTATTTGCCCTAGCAATGCTAATTTTTTTGGCTTCGAGTGGTTCACGCATTACCTCAAGAACTTTGCGATCAAATTCGGGTAATTCGTCCAAAAAAAGCACACCATTGTGAGCAAGGCTAATTTCACCAGGTTTGGGATTGGAGCCACCACCAACTAATGCCATTGCCGAGGCACTATGATGAGGTGCTCTAAATGGTACTTTGCACCAATTTTCCAGCTTAAATCCTTGATTACTTAATGAATGTAACGATGCGCTACTAATCGCTTGTTGTGGGGTCAGGCTCGGCAAAATTGAGCTAATGCGATTGGCGAGCATAGATTTACCACAACCAGGATTGCCGATCATAAGGATGGAATGACGTCCAGCTGCCGCTATTTCTAAGGCTTTTTTGCTAGCAATTTGTCCTTTGACTTGTTTGAAATCATGTTCAATTTGTTTATCGAGGTTTAGTGTTTCGGTAATTATCGATACACGTGGTAACACGATTTTACCACAGAGGTGTTCAATGACTTGAGTTAGGCTGCTTGCGCCAATTGCGTGTAGGTTTTCAATTAAAGCGGCTTCGGTAGCGCTTTCGAGCGGTAAAATAAATTGGCGCGATTTTTCATTAATTCCATATGCCATTGCCAATGCGCCTTTGATCGGGCGTAATTCGCCATCGAGAGCTAATTCACCAGCAAATTCAAAATCTTCAAGTGGCAGTTGTGGGTTACATAAACCACTGGCTAATACGATGCCAAGTGCGATGGGTAAGTCATAACGACTTGAGTCTTTGGGTAAATCGGCAGGGGCTAAATTAACCGTAATTCTACGTGCGGGGAAATTAAAGCCTGAGTTTTGAATTGCGGAACGCACGCGATCACGGCTTTCTTTGATCTCGGTATCAGGTAATCCAACAATTGAAAAACTTGGTAATCCGCTAGCTACATGTACTTCGACCACCACTTGGGGAGCATTCATGCCAGTTAACGCGCGCGAGAATAATTTAGCGATGCTCATGTGTGCTTACGATTTGCTTTCAAGATTTTTGATGATTTGTTCCAATTCTTCGAGTTTGGCACGGGTATTGGCTAAAACTTTTTGTTGAATATCAAACTCTTCGCGGGTAACTAAATCAAGTTTGTCTAGCGTTGCATGCAATATGGCTTTGAAATTGGTTTCAAAATCTGTTAGTGGGTTATTTTTAAGTAAGTTTCCGACTTGAGCACTAATCTGCTCGATGATTTGTTGTTTAAACATTTAGATCATCCACATAAAAAATTATTAAGCGTAATTTTAATCTATTTTGCTGGGACTGTAGTAGCTAATTAGCGTTGTTGAAAATAAAAAAAGCTACGATTAAATCGTAGCTTAGTGTGAATTAACGTCCACGTTGCGGTAACATAGTTGACCGAATTTTTTTATAGTGACGTTTAACTGCAGCAGCCATTTTTCTTTTGCGCTCAGTTGTTGGTTTTTCGTAACATTCGCGTGAACGTAGTTCAGTTAAAGTACCAGCTTTTTCAACAGCTTTTTTAAAACGACGTAGGGCAACTTCAAAATATTCTGTATCACGAACTTTAATTTCAGGCATTTCTTTTCCTTATGGATGTAAACTTTTAATATGATTTAAATTTTTTTATATTTGATAAATGGTTTATTCGGTTTTTTTAGGGATAGTGAGCACAGGCTCAGCCTATCACAGGCAATAAAAAATCACCTCCTCGGTGGTTTAGAAAATATTTAAGCTATAATTTTATCCTAAATTAGCGTAATTGTCAAGTGACTGGTGCAGATAAATTAATTTATGTGCGCTGTAGTGCAGCAATTGTTACCGAGTATAGTATAATAGTGGCTCAAATTAAACTTAAACCGAATAATGTAATACGAGTTGATAGATTTTATAACTCAATATGATGAGACCATCTAGTAAGGAACTAAATTTATGCGCCTACTGCGAACATTAAAAAATATTTTGATCGGTAAGCCTCTTAATGCGGCGAGTCCCAAAGTCAAAGAGCACATTGCTCTAGTTGCCGTGATTGCTTGGATTGGCTTAGGTGCCGATGGCTTATCTTCTTCTGCTTATGGTCCCGAAGAAGCTTATTTAGCCCTTGGACACCACACCAGTATTGCCATTTACTTGGCAATTGCAACTGCGTTTACCGTGTTCTTAATTTCTTTTGCTTATAATCAAGTGATTGAGTTATTTCCATCGGGTGGTGGTGGCTACAAAGTTGCAACTCACCTCCTTGGGCCTCGCGCTGGGGTTATTTCAGGCTCCGCGTTAATCATTGATTATGTTTTAACCATCGCCGTGTCAATTGCCAGTGGTGTTGATGCGGTATTTAGTTTGCTGCCAACGTGGTGGTTGAGCTATAAAATTGAGGTTGAAATTGGTTTTATTTTACTACTAATTATACTTAATTTACGTGGGATGAAAGAATCTATTCGGATTTTAATTCCCTTGTTTTTGGGGTTTTTGGTTACGCATTTGGCAATTATTACAGTCGGAATACTATTTCATGTCAATCATTTAGCCGACATTATGCCGAATGCCGCGCGCGAATCACATGCGATGTCATCTTCAATTGGATTGATGGCAACCATAGCGATTTTGTTACGCGCTTACTCGCTTGGAGGTGGTACTTATACTGGGCTTGAGGCGGTGTCGAATAATGTCAATATGTTGGCAGAACCGCGGGTGCGTACGGGTAAATTTACCATGCTCTACATGGCGTTATCATTGTCGTTTACCGCAGGTGGGATTATCGTACTGTATCTACTATGGCATGCCGAACCAGTTTTTGGTCAAACCCTGAATGCTGTGGTTTTTGATAAAATTTTGAATGAAATTGGTTTTAATCACCATTGGTTAGGCGTGATTCTCTTTTTTGAAGCTGCATTATTATTTGTTGGTGCTAATACAGGCTTTTTGGGTTGTCCTGCGGTGATGGCGAATATGGCGGTAGATAAATGGTTGCCACGTCAGTTTCGTGAGCTCTCAGGGCGTTTAGTTACGCAAAATGGAGTTTTAATTTCTGGTATCGCAGCGATAATTATTTTACTTTGGGCACGGGGTAGAGTTTCAACATTAGTGGTTTTATATAGTATTAATGTATTTTTAACGTTTTCATTATCGTTATTAGGTTTATGTGTCTATTGGCTACGTGTGCGCAAAGAAAAAAATAAGCCTTGGTTGCGTAAGTTTTTAGTCGCTTTAGTTGGTTTTGTGGTCTGTGCTTCGATTTTGGTGGTAACTACGGTTGAAAAATTTACCGAGGGTGGCTGGTTAACGGTGGTGATTACTGCCTGCACGATTGGATTTTGTTTCTTAGTGCGTGAACATTATCGTAAGGTTGGAATTAAACTTAAAGACGCGGATCATATGTTTGCTTCACACCTTAACTATAATGATCTAGATGCAGAAAGCTTGATTCCTATAGCGGATAGTGAATTAAAAACCGCGGTGTTTTTTGTTACTAAACATTCTGGGGCAGGGCTACATACCTTATTATGGGTGCAACGGATGTTCCCGGATGTCTTTAAGAATTTTGTTTTTGTTACTTCAGGTGAAATTGACTCAGAGGCATTTTCAAACGAGGAGGTATTTAAGAAAAAATATCGTCAAGATTTGAATCGAATTATTGAGGGTTATCGTTATTTCTGTACCATGCATGATTTGCCATCTGCTGGGTATTTTAGCTATGGCGTCAATGGGGTTGAGGAATTAATTAAATTAGCTGAGCAAATTCAAGTTGATTACTCTGATTGTGTCTTCTTCGGTGGGAAATTAGTTTTCGTTGATGAAAATTGGTGGACCCGCATGTTACATAATAACACCGTAAATATCATGCAGCGTCAATTGCATTTACGCGGTATGCAAATGGTTATTCTACC
>DPRZ01000287.1 GCA_003538525.1 Neisseriales bacterium | reverse complement strand
CTTTGGACTACCGACGGAGGCTAATTGAATGCTCTTGATTTGAGTCAAATTAATGCCCAATAATTGAGCAATTTCTGAATGACTAAAGGATTTGTCCACCACGACTTGTGGTGTAACGGCTAAACTAATCTGTGAATTATGCTGGTGAATTTTAATTCGTTGACCTGCCGCGGTTAGCAAAACCGCCTGATTTAAGTCTGGATAAAAATTAAAAAACATTCGTGCGGCGGCTAAACTACCATGTAAACATAACGGACTTTGGCGATGTGGATAATAAAAATCCACACTAAAATTTGTCGCACTATTATTATCAATGAAGACACAAACCGGCAAATTTTGGGTCGTAGCGAAAGCTTGTTTTTGTGCTGGAGAGAAATTATGCTGCTCAACAACTAAGGCACAATTCCCTGTCTCAGCGGTAGTTCCAAAGCAACGCAATAAATGTTGACGCATCACAAAATACTCCGTACTCAGTATCGCCATTAAATATTGCGAGGCATACACCCCATTACGTAAATAGGATTCACGTAGCAAACCCTCTTGTATAAAGCCAACCTTCTGATATAATTGATAAGCTCTTAAATTGTCACTAAATACATCCAGCCAGAGACGATGCGCCGCCAACTCTTCAAAAGCAATTTGCTTAATCGCTTCAAGCGCTAATCGACCGATTCCACGATTTTTTACAGTTACAACTAAGCGCCGTAAATTAATTGAATGGCTGCTATTTTGGACTTCATCCAAGATTATATAGCCCAAGAACTCGTGTGTGTGTGAATCCTCAATGACATAATGCGCTAAATTAGGATCGCTTAATGCCGCTAAATGCTCGACTGGTGACCACTGATAGACATAATTACAATTATCGGGATGAGACTCGGCGGCACTAACAAAGTCTAAATCTGCAGCAGTGGTTTTACGTAAAATTATGCTCATTCTAGTTCATCTTCTGCATCAAGAATGTGAATCGGAAATTTACGGCTTGGTGCAACAATTTCTTCTTGAGCTTGGATAATGGCTAATTCACGCTGTTGGAGTTGACGGGTTTTGCAAAATACCGCATAAATTGCCGCCGCAGTGTGCGCTAAACTTTCTGCGGTATCATTAGTTTCTAAGAATTTAGCCAAGAAAATCGCGGCGGTCATATCCCCAGAACCATTTGGTGCAATAGGCATTTCAAGCCGCGGGGTTGCTACTAACAAAACTTCATCAGAACAAGACAACAACATCTCAATTTGATTCTGATCGGCTTCTTGACGAGTTAGGCTGGTAACTAAGATAATTTCTGCACCGCGCTGGTGAAGTTGTTGACAAGCACGCGTGGCATCCTCAAGGCTATTAATTTCAATCCCGGTTAAGTTGGTTAATTCAAATTGATTAGGGGTTAAAATATTCGCATACTTTACCGCTTGTTCAGAAAAGAACTCAGCAACCCCTGGACGCACAAAAACCCCACGGTCGGTATCACCAATTACAGGATCGCAACAATAAACTACATTGGGGTTTTTATCTTTAATGACTTTCAACCATTTTAACAGCACCTCACCCAAGGTTTTATCCCCCAAATAACCAGTTAAAACCCCATCCAAATTATCTAACGCGCCACGTTGATTCAAGCCATCAAAAATTTTATCAATGTGCTCAATCGACATAATATCACCAGTCCACGAACCATAACCAGTGTGATTGGAAAATTGCACGGTATTAATTGAAATTACCTCATGTCCTAGGCGTTGCAAAGGAAATACGGCTGCTTTATTACCAACATAACCATATGCTACATGTGACTGTAATGAAAGAATGTTTGCCATTTTAACCCTCAAAATAGATTATTGATTAAATCAGTTGTGATTTAGCCCGTGCGATACAATCGTCTAAAAATTTAATAAACGTAGTAATCGCGGATTTTTCATGATTTTTTAAACGAATTAGATAGAAAGTTATTTCACCAAAACTATAATCTGGTAAAACACGGCAAAGCTGCCCACTCTTTAGTTCTGCCGCAAAAAAATCATCCCAACCACCAGCAATTGCTTGCCCACTTAGCGCAATTTGCCGATTATGCAGAGTATTATTAGTAAAAATTCGCCCATTATTAGGAAAGAGTAAAACGGTTCCAGATTTATGTAGCGTATAAACTTCTCGATCGGTGGTTAAATCAGAATTAATATTCCCAACACATAGATGATCTTTATTTAGATCTTCCAAGTACATCGGCATTCCAAAGTGTTGTATATACACAGGACTGCAATAAAGACCAGTTACAACGCTATAAATCTTACGAATCAAGACAGTTTGCTGCTTAGGACGATAGTTTATGATAGCTAAATCAAAATTGTCACGAATTAAATCCAACTCAATATTTTGATAGCAAACCTCAAGTTTAATATCTGGATTCTCATGCATAAACTCAGCTAAATAAGGACTAATAATCGTATACGCCATTACCGTTGGCAATGATATACGAATTCTACCAACAATTTGTTGTTGCTCATCGCGGAGATTATCAATAACCTTGTGTAAGCTTAACTGCTGATCCTTGACACTTTGATACAAGCGTTGACCAGCAGTACTAATTTCAAAATTACGCGTGCTACGAATAATTAAGGTAATCCGCAGTTCCTTTTCTAAGCTTTGTAAGCGCCGACTCACGGTTGCTTGGGAGATTTGAAGGTTTTTAGCTGCCTGCATAAAACTACCTGCATCAACAATTGCCATGAAGATTGAAATGTCATTGAACATTTTGAAAATTTTCCCTGATATATAACTGCATTAATTTCACTTTTGTGGAGTGAATAATTGTGAATATAATTCATCCATCCGCGCCTTAACCACAGGATCAGGAAGAATGACTCGCCCCCATTCGCGATTAGTTTCACCATGGATTTTATTGGTCGCATCAATGCCCATTTTACTCCCCAAACCTGAAATAGGTGAGGCGAAATCCAGATAGTCAATTGGCGTACGATCAATTAAGGTAGTATCACGTAATGGATCCACACGCGTAGTTAACGCCCAAATTACATCTTTCCAATCACGAATATTGACATCATCATCCACCACAATAATAAATTTGGTGTACATAAATTGACGCAAAAAACTCCAAATCCCAAGCATAATTCGTTTGGCTTGCCCTGCATATTGTTTTTTAATCGAGACTACCGCCAAACGATAGCTACACCCCTCCGGTGGTAAATAAAAGTCGCTAATTTCAGGAAACTGTTTTTGAATTAATGGTACAAACACTTCATTAAGCGCTTCACCAAGAATGGCTGGTTCATCAATGGGTTTTCCCGTATAGGTACTATGATAAATTGGATTTTCACGGGTAGTGATTTTTTCAATGGTCATCACAGGGAAGCTGTCTTGTTCATTATAATAGCCCGTATGATCGCCATATGGACCTTCGAGCGCAACATCATTCGGGTAAATAAACCCCTCCAAAACGATTTCGGCATAGGCTGGAACTTGCAAATCTGAGAGTAAACATTGGGTTAACTCAGTACGACTACCACGCAATAAGCCCGCAAATTGATATTCGGAGAGGCTATCGGGAACTGGGGTAACCGCACCCAAGATTGTGGCAGGATCGCAACCTAAGACCACCGCAATTGGATAGGGCTGCCCAGGATTCTGTTTGCAGTGTTCAAGATAATCTAGTGCTCCACCACGATGCGAGAGCCAGCGCATAATTACGCGATTTTTGGCAATAACTTGCTGGCGATAAATACCTAAATTTTGACGTTTCTTATGTGGCCCACGAGTAACCACTAAACCCCAAGTAATTAACGGTGCAACATCTTCAGCATGGCAATGCCAAATTGGAAACTGCCCCAAATCCACCGCATCTTTTTCAATCACTACTTGATGTACGGGTGCGTTTTTAATAACTTTGGGCAACATATTATACAACTGTTTAAGGAGTGGTAATTTATCCCACGCATCCCGCAGACCTTTGGGTGGTTGCGGCTCTTTGAGTTCAGCCAAAAATTCGCCAACTTTACGCAATTCAGCGAGGTTCTCTTTACCCATACCAAGGGCAACTCGTTTGGTCGTACCAAATAAATTACCCAAAACAGGCATAGTGTGAGTAGTTGGATTTTCAAATAAGATGGCGGGACCAGAATTGCGCAAAACATTATCGCAAAAGGCGGTCATTTCTAAATGTGGAGAAACTGGTTGCGTCACACGGACTAATTCGCCCATCTCCTCTAAGTTACTGATAAATTCTCTTAAATCGCGATATTTCATAATTAGATGATGCCTGCTTGTAAGTACATTAAATGAGTATTGCCATTAGTATAATATAGCGACTCTCTCTAACGCAAATAGATTAATGCAGTGCTACAACAAACAGCAATGATAACTGTCTTGCTCACTAATTAACGGATAGAAATTTTTATCAAACAATTGAAAAGATGAAATATTGACTTAACTACTTTTATCAAATAAAGCAAAATCCAGCTAATTTCTTAACTGGATTGACAAAATGAAAGCTTAATTTAATTTAAAAGTTTTCTTTAGGCTATCTTTACATTTGTTAGCGGCTATTTCACTTGAAACTTTATTATTAATCTCTCCCGCAAAACATTGATCACTACAAGATACTTGGCAAGCCGTGGTTGATAATGATTTAGCCTGCTCACTGCTAACCTGAAGTGCTTTCATGATTGCGCCAGGATCACAAGATTGAGTGCACTGTTGCCCCGTTGCAATAGAGCTAACTGAATCAAATGGTCCAGCAAAACAGGTTCCAAATGCCATTAATATAATCAGTTTTTTCATTTTAAATTCCTAAAAAAGTTAAACACATAAAATATTATAATAACTACTCGTGTTTATATATAGTTATATCATTCGCCGTATCATGTGCTTCAATACGGTATTCAGTTGCTAGCGCTTCAGGCGCGACACAACGAATTAGATTAGCATCATCAGTTTGACTTTTTGATTTTAATGGATATGCAATCATAGTATGCCACCCCAATCCCATAACTGACGTTGCTCGTTCATCATTTTGTTCATCATAAAGAGGTATATTATTGCTATCATAGAATTTGCAACGCCACTTAGCTTGCACTGGTGTTGCCCCACTATTCACAACTGAAGCACGTACATACAACAACCCGTCGTGTGGATTATCAGCATAACTTCCATCTGGCATCTTACGATAAGAATGCATTCCTGCAACTTCAAGTTCATTCCAAGCTGGTTTATTTAATTGCTTATTTTCAATAGTTCCGCTATCACCATTTTTAACAGTTGGTTGATTCATATACGTCGAATAATTATTAACCGTTGGCGCAGTTGAACAGCCAACTAAAATTAATCCCGTAATCGAGACACATAAGCCAAATTTAAGATAATTTTTCATAATTTTCCTCAATTATAAAATAACAACAATTTTTGATTATATCACTGATGTAACACTAGTTTTAAATATAAATTACATGTCACCCAATTGAGCATTATTGTTAGAGCTCTGACCAGATGATGGTTGAACATTAGTTGAGTTTTGCTTAACTTTTTGCTTAACTGGTTTAGGATTATTTACTACTTTAGTTTTAGGCTGTTCTACAGGTACAGGAGCAGGTAATGCTTTTGGTGCTTCTGGAACTGAAGAAACATTAGTTTCAATTACTGGATTATTCACTTGAGTCGATGCTTCTTTTGAAGTAAATATTTTATCCCAAAAAATAACTGTAATTATTGCAATACCAATTAAAACATAGACTAAATATAAAAGAGGATTATTTTTCTTAGGATTGTTTGAAAC
>DPRZ01000169.1 GCA_003538525.1 Neisseriales bacterium | reverse complement strand
TTTAATTTATCAAAGAAATCTAAAACCACTTCATTAAGCGGCATTTCGTAGCTCAACATTACTTGACGCCCCATATATTGCATATTTGTCTGCACACCGCGTTTTTGCGTACATAAGGTAATTACCGAACCAACATGATCATTTGGCACCAAAATATTTGCCGTAATAATCGGTTCACGAATTTCCTGAATTCGACTTGGGTCAGGCAACTTAGCTGGATTTTCCACGGTAATAACTTCACCAGTTTTTTCCAAAATCTGATACACCACAGTCGGCGCCGTGGTAATTAAATCCATATCAAACTCACGCTCTAGGCGCTCTTGGACAATTTCCATATGCAATAAACCCAAGAATCCACAGCGAAAGCCAAAGCCCAGCGCTTGCGAAACTTCTGGTTCATAATTTAATGAAGAATCATTAAGTTTTAATTTCTCAAGCGAATCACGCAAAGACTCATAGTCATGCGACTCAACTGGATACAAACCCGCAAATACTTTAGGCTGAATTTCTTTAAAGCCAGGTAGTTGCTCAGTGGCTGGATTCGCCTCTAGCGTAACTGTATCACCAACTTTGGCATAATGTAACTCTTTAATTCCTGCAATAATATAACCAACTTGTCCAGCTGATAATTTAGGACGTGGCAACATTTTCGGAGTAAAAACACCGACTTGTTCACACAAGAAAACCGCCTTATTACTCATTAATTTAATTTTATCTTTAGGCTTCAATTCGCCATCAATCATCCGCACTAGCATAACAACGCCGACGTAATTATCAAACCACGAATCAACAATCAAGGCTTTTAAGGGTTTAGTTACATCGCCACGCGGTGCAGGTATTTTAGCCACCACCAACTCTAAGACATCTTGTAGGCCAAGCCCTGTTTTAGCCGAGCAATGTACCGCATCAAGAGCTTCTAGACCGATAATATCTTCAATTTCTTGGGCAACCCGATCAGGCTCAGCAGAAGGTAAATCAATTTTATTTAACACTGGCAAAACTTCAATGCCCAAATCAATGGCAGTATAACAATTAGCAACCGTTTGCGCTTCAACACCTTGCGAGGCATCAACCACTAACAACGCACCTTCACACGCCGATAGTGAGCGTGACACTTCATAGGAAAAATCCACATGTCCAGGTGTATCAATTAAATTCAGATTATAGATAATGCCATCTTTGGCTTTATAATTTAAGGATGCCGTTTGAGCTTTAATTGTAATTCCGCGCTCTTTCTCAATATCCATTGAGTCTAAAACTTGGCTGTCCATTTCACGTTTATCTAAACCACCACAAAATTCAATAAAGCGATCGGCTAAGGTTGATTTCCCATGATCAATATGGGCAATAATTGAGAAATTTCTGATATTTTTCATGTTATCCTAATTTAATTTGAATCAATTTACCGAAAATAAACGGCAATGATGTATAGAAATAATTAATAATTGAGCAATATTATAGCATATTCAGCAACTTGCTTTAAAAGTCTCCACACACTATTCAGCGCACATTCAAGTTAAAGTGCAAACTAGCAAAATAAAGTTACTCAAGAGTCATTATTAATGCTGCACTATAGATCGTTAGCTTATAGGTCGTGTATTTTAGATATTTCAAACTAAAACCTATATAAATGTACATCTTAATTAAAAAAATGGCTAGAAGATGGTAAAATCAAGAAATTAAATTACTCTACGGAAAGATTAGATTATGCTTACAGCCATAGAAAAACAACAGTATATCAATGAAGTATTACTACCAAATTTTAAACATATTCTTAAAAACAATGTGCACGCATCTCTTTTTGATGACGAACTAAGGCTCAAAATATGCACAGACCTATCAGCACGAAGCGTTGGATTCAAATCGTGGCAAGAAATAGAAAACACGTCCTATTTAGACTGTCACAACCAAGACCTTATGGGAAAAGTATTTGGTAAATTCTATTCTGAACAAAATATACCTCTGCTAATTTTACACGCACAAAGAATTATTCAACTCCAAAAGCACGTCTTTAAAACCGGAACTATTATATATTTTGTCGATTTATTACCCTACAATAATATTTTCACCTCTTTTATGGTTACATTTTTACCTATTTACCATCATTCTGGAGAAATTATTGCTTTGCAAAGCATCGCCATAGAAAATAAATTCTTTAATTTTCAGGATTATATCTATAACGACGGCAGATTTAGACCAAAAACCTCGACAGTGGAACTAACCCAAAGAGAAGACGAAGTAATATTTTTACTAGCTAACAGCATTACCCAAGAAAAAATTGGACAATTACTAAAGATATCACGAAGTACGGTTGCTAATTGCATTAACCAACTCTGCTTGAAATTTGATATTGCAGGATCAAATACTCGGCTACTGGGGGAATTAGCAACTCAACACGGCTACCACACTAGTGTGCCAAAATCATTATGGAAACCCAATATAATTATCCTTGATGAAGAAATCGCAAAATTAGTTACCGCAGCCATTGAACAATAATGTGATGTTACCATGATTTACTATAAATAGTTACATGAATCTATCCTACCCTAATAACCAGTTCAACACTTAACGATTCAAGCTTATAAGTCACCTTATAAATACCTATAATGGACGATAACGCCGCTGATGATCAATCGAGAGCAAGATACCAAAACCAATCATTAATACCACCGTGGCAGTTCCGCCATAACTAATCAATGGTAAAGGTACCCCAACTACGGGGAAAATACCGCTGACCATCCCCATATTAATCAAAACATAGAGCATAAATGAAAGCGTAATACTTCCTGCTAGCGTTCTGGAAAAGCGATCTTGTGCCATCCGCGTAATCCGTAAGCCACGTAATGCCACCAAAAGATACAGCATCAGCACCACAGCGACGCCAACATAACCAAATTCCTCGGCTAAAACTGTCACCACAAAATCGGTGTGTTTTTCTGGGATAAAATTCAAATGAACCTGACTTCCGCGCAAATAGCCTTGCCCCCAAAGACCACCCGAACCAATCGCAATTATCCCCTGAATGATGTGATAACCTTTACCTAGAGGATCTGACTGTGGGTCAATTAAGGTTAATAAGCGATGCTTTTGATAATCTTTAAGTAGAAAACTCCAAATTAATGGACTTGATGCTACTATCCCAATCAAGCTAATGATCATTACTTTCCAAGGTAACCCAGCAAAAAACAACACAAAAAAACCAGCGGCAAAAACTAAAATCCCGGTTCCTAAATCTGGCTGTTTGGCAATCATGGCAAAAGGAATGGCAATAATCACAAAACCAACTAAATAGTCCTTATAACTTAAAATATGGTCTTTTATCGAAATTACATATGCCACCAATAATGGCACAGCCAACTTACATAATTCTGATGGTTGGATGCGGATTCCCAAATTCAACCAGCGTTGCGCGCCATTAACCCGCACCCCAATTAACAAGACCAAGGCAATTAACACCAATGATAAAACATACAAAGGTAGCGCCGCAGCACGAATTTTGCTAATATTTATTCCCGCAATTATAATCATCAACCCAAATGACAGCGCTAAATAAAATACATCGTTATACATCCGGGTCATATTTTGATCATTGGCTGAATATTGAATAAATATATTTACTGCAAATAATGTCAATAAAAGAAAAATTAACACATAGTCAAAATTAAATAAATAATTCCATACCCTAAATAACTTATTGTGGAGTGTTTGAGTCATTATTACTACCTCCTGAAGGTTCTACTACGCTGGGTTCTTCCACCACAGCTTTAGATGTGTCATCACCATTTTCAACCTCATCATCACTCGTAACTACAGGTTGAATGATTTTAGTTGGGGTAAATTTCTTATATTTAACCTGTGATTCTTGATTACTACTTTCACTCTGCAACAAATAGCTGTCAAAAATTTGCCGCACAATTGGACCTGCCGCACTGGCACCCCAGCCACCATTTTCTACAATTACCGCAATCGCAATTTTGGGATTCTCCACTGGAGCAAAGGCTATAAACCATGAATGATCTTTGTATTGACTACCACTAAATTTAGACTTCCGCGAATTTTGTTGCAATGCCACCACCTGAGCCGTACCAGTTTTACCTGCCATCGTGTATTTCACACCCGCACCAACTTTAGCACCAGTCCCTGTTTGCATTACGCGCTGCATACCCAGCTTAATTAAATCTAGATCGGCTTTAGCAATTGGAATTGTAGTTTGTGATTGTTGATAATTATAAACCACATTCCCAGATTTATCTAAAACTCGATTTAACAAATGTGGTCGATGTGCTACTCCATCATCTGCCAAAATACTGGTCGCATATGCCATTTGGAGTGGCGTATAATGATTAAATCCCTGACCAACCCCCATGGTTACACTATCGGCTGGTAGCCAACTCCGTTGGTAAGGATCTTTAGCAAAGCGTTTCGCTTTCCAAGCCCGTGATGGTAATAGTCCCGTTGCTTCTTGGGGTAAATCAATCCCTGTTTTACTACCTAAACCAAAGAATGGCAAAGTTTTATCCATTCGATCTACGCCCATATCTAAACCTAATTTATAGAAGAACGCATCCGATGAATGGGTAACTGCATCCACAATACCAATTGTGCCAAGTACTTCATTACCACTATTTCTAAATTTATGCGACGAGCCTGGCAGAGTAAAATAACCCACATCATGAAAACGATAACTGGCGGTACGGACTCCAGAATATAGCGCTGCAGCCGCCAAAAATGGCTTAAAGGTTGAACCTGGTGGATAAGTACCTTGTGCGCTCCGATTTAAAAGTGGATTGCCTGCATCATTTTGCAAATCCTCCCAATCAGTTGGACTAATTCCATCCAAAAATAAATTTGCATCATAAGATGGCTTTGAAACAAAAACCAAGACCCCACCAGTTTGTGGATCAATAGCAACTACCGATCCCTTACGATCACCGAGTAATTGCGAAGCTTTTTGTTGTAAACGATTATTGAGGGTTAATTGCAGTGTATAACCATCATCCGCAGGATTATTGCTCACTAAGCCAACTTCATTACCATAAGCATCGGTACGAATAATTTTCTTCCCAAGCGCCCCACGTAAAGTCGATTCATACTGTTGTTCAAGACCACTTTTACCGATATAATCATTAGACACATAATTACTTAACGTGCCAGAACTATTCAATTTTTTCTTATCAATTACACTAACTCGTCCAACATAACCAATACTATGCGCATATAAGTCTTGAAATGGATAATAACGTTTGGTGTGTGCAAAAACATTTAAATTAGGAAATGAATAGCTATGCGCGGTTAAATTTGCCACCTCTACATTGGATAAATCATCTTTAATAATTACCCAATCATAATTTTTTGACAAACGCAATTGCTTATAGTATTTCTTTTTATCAAATGCGGTAAAGTTAATTTGACTTTCTAAACCAACGAAAATCGACTCAATGTTTTTAGCATCACGCGGCAAAATCGCAACGGCATATGAGACACGATTATCGGCAAGCACAATACTCTCACTATCAATAATCGCACCGCGCACAGGTTGCGCGGCTACTACAGAGGAGTAATTATCAATTGATTTACTCAGTAATACTTGATGATCAGAAATTTGCAGAAAAGCATACCGACTTAATAAGACCGTAATACCAATTAAGACAAATAAATAGGCGGCGATAATTCGAGATTTATTCATACCAAATAAATTCAGTCGACTTCAAATTAACTAGATAATTGAGGATAAATTGAACAAGTGGCATTAACAAGATTAATTCAAGGG
>DPRZ01000123.1:480-4087 GCA_003538525.1 Neisseriales bacterium | reverse complement strand
GCAACCTCTAAATTATGGCGTCAAGTAGTCAGTGAAGTGGCTGCCAAGAATCCAGATATTGAGCATAGCGATATGTTAGTTGATAATTGCGCAATGCAAATTGTCAAAAACCCTGCGCAATTCGATGTAATCTTAACTGCGAACTTATTTGGCGATATTTTATCCGATGAATTATCGGTGCTTTCAGGTTCGGTTGGGATGATGCCATCTGCGAGCTTTAGCGCAAGTGGTTTAGCCCTTTACGAACCAGCTGGTGGCTCAGCACCCGATATTGCAGATCTGAATATTGCCAATCCAATTGCACAAATTTTATCGGCATCGCTAATGTTAGCCTATTCATTCAATTTATTACCTGAATCACAAGCTATTGATACAGCCGTAAAAGCCGCAATTGTCGCAGGTTATCGTACTGGTGATATTGCAACTGGTGATGCAAATGAAAAAGTCGTTGGAACCAAAGAATTTACCGATCAAGTAATTGCTGCACTTGCCTAATTTAAGCTAATTTATTCAATAAGATTACGTTAGTTCGATTGATACAAGATTCAACTAACGTAAAAAGGAACTCAGATGTCAAGCAAACAAGTTTATATTTTGGATACCACCCTACGCGATGGACAACAATCGCCTGGTGCAGGAATGTCATTTGAAGATAATCTTCAGTATGCCGAAATTGCCAATAAATTACATATTGATATTCTAGAAGCAGGTTTCCCATCGGCAAGTAACGCGGATTTTGCCATTGTTAATCGTATTTCACAAAACATGGCGAATGTTAATTCAACGATGAAAATTTCCGCACTGTGTCAACTTCGTGAAGATCAAGTTGTGCGCACGATGGAATCATTGCAACCTAGTTTAGCCATTGGTCGGGCACGGATTCATATTTATGTACCAGTTGATCCAGAATTGATGGCAGCTTCACTGGGTAAACTCGCCAATGATAAACCATTAATTACCTCGACAGTGCATCGCCTAATTAAAATGATGGCAGATCAAGGCTTTGAGGTCGAATTTAGCCCTGAGGGTTATTCGCGCCAACAGGATAACTTTGATTTCACCACCGATTTAATTCGCCATGCTATTGCTGCAGGTGCAACGGTGATAAATTGTCCAGATACCATTGGCGGTGCATCACATTTCCAAGGTGAGGCTTATTTTGTTAATAATATGGCAAAACATAAAGCTATTATGGAACAAGAATTCCCCAACAAAGAAATTATTTGGTCGATGCATTGCCATAATGATTTTGGCACAGCGCTAGAAAATAGCCTGAATGGCGTATTTCGCGGCATAGCTCGCCAAATTGAGGGTTGCATTAATGGAGTTGGTGAACGCGCGGGTAATGTTGCACTCGAACAATGTATCATGATGATTCGTCAATTTGGTCAAGCAACTCATTTAGCTCAAGCATATCATACCAATATTGATATACAATATCTGAAGCAAGCCTCAGATTTTATTGCCGAACGGATGTTGCCGCGTCAACCACATTCACCAATTGTCGGAAAAAATTCGGCATCGCATACTTCAGGTGGACATATTAATGCGATTCTAAAAAATCCATTAGCTTATCAACCATTTGATCCACGTGATGTTGGTAGTGAAATTAGTTTCGTCTTTGGCCCATTAAGCGGTAGTAATCATGCACAACAAATTTTGGCTAAATTTGGCTATCAATGTACCGATAGTGAAAAAGTTGCGGTAACTCAAGCAATCAAAGATTGCTATGCCGATCGCCGCAAAGGGATCACTGATGATGAATTATTGTTAGCCTATAAAAAATATCGTGCAGCAATTAAGCTTGAAGATTTAAGCTATGCCAAAGATAACAGTGGCAAAACAATTGTAACTTTCCACGGGCAATTTTTTAGCCAACAAGACTTAGTAGTTGAATACCAAGGTCGTAGCTCGGCACTAAGTGCGCTAAACAAAGCGGTTAATGCTCAAATGCCAACTATTACGGTAATTGATTACAATTCACGCTCAAAAGGCGTAACCGTGGATGCCACTTGCGCGTCAACTATTTTTATTGACTATAACGGCAAACGCTTTAATGCGGAAGCTGAAGATGATGACATTGAAATTTCAGCCTTAAAAGCCTTTATCGCTGCGGTGAATATGGCTTATGTCGAAGAACATTTTAAACTTAATTAATTGAAACTAAAGGAGCTTATTCTATGAAAATGACTGGCGCACAAGCAATTGTCGAGTCACTACTCCGTGAGAATGTTGAGATAGTTTTTGGTTACCCAGGCGGAACCGTTTTACCAACTTACGATGCCTTATTTGAAAAAAAAGTTAACATCCATCACGTTCTAGTTCGTCACGAACAAGGCGCGGTAATCGCGGCTGAGGGTTATGCTAAATCCACAGGCAAAATTGGGGTGTGTATCGCCACTTCTGGACCTGGCGCAACTAATTTAGTAACTGGGATTGCGGATGCAATGTTAGATTCAGTTCCGTTAGTATGTATCACTGGTCAAGTGGCAAGTAACTTAATTGGCTCGGATGCGTTCCAAGAAGCGGATATCGTTGGGATAACTATTCCAATTACCAAATGGAATTACCAAGTAACCAAAGCCGCAGATATTCCAGCGGTAATGGCAAAAGCATTTTATTACGCAACGCACGGTCGTCCAGGTCCAGTTTTAGTTGATATCACCAAAGATGCACAAATGGAAATGTTGGATTACGAATACCTACCTCACGTGCCACGCGTTGAACCTGTACACAAACATTCGGATATGAAATTTATTGAAATTGCCGATATGCTAAACAATGCCAAACGCCCGCTAATTCTAGCTGGGAATGGCGTGGGTATTTCAAATGCAGAAGATGAATTACTCAAATTGGTTGAAAAAGCGACTATTCCTGTGGCGTGTACTTTGCATGGTTTACATAATTTCCCTAGTGATCACGAATTATTTGTCGGCTTACTCGGTATGCACGGTAATTACGCACCCAACATCATGACCAATCAAGCCGATGTAATTTTAGCTATCGGCATGCGCTTTGATGATCGTGTAACGGGTAATTTAGCTAAATATGCGAAACAAGCTAAGATTATTCATATTGATATTGATCACGCTGAATTTAATAAAAATGTTAAATCATTTATTAGTTTACAAGCCGATGCTAAATTTGCTATCACGCATTTATTGCGTTATGTACAACCGAATAAACATCTTGAGTGGCGAGAAGAATTTCGTAAATTACACGAAGAAGAATATCGTCAAGTAATTCAGCCAGAACTAACTATGCAAGCGGATATCATCCGTATGTCGCAAGCAGTAAACATGTTATCGGAAAAAACCGATGGCCGGGCAATTATTGTCTCAGATGTTGGACAAAATCAAATGGCAGCAATGCGTTACTATCGTTTCAAACAAGCTAAATCACACATTACCTCAGGTGGTTTGGGCACGATGGGCTTTGCCCTACCTGCGGCAATTGGCGCTAAATTAGCCAATCCAAATCGCGAAGTAATTTGTATTGCTGGTGATGGCGGAATCCAAATGAATATTCAAGAATTAGCCGTTATCAAACAAGAAAAATTGCCATTGAAGATACTTTTGTTGAATAATAACTACCTCGGCATGGTTCG
>DPRZ01000123.1:0-350 GCA_003538525.1 Neisseriales bacterium | reverse complement strand
CAATGGCAAGAAATGTTCTATGAAGAGCGTTATTCATTTGTTGATTTGGTTAACCCTGATTTTATTGCCTTAGCAGCAGCTTATGGCATTAAAGGTTCAACGGTTTCCAATCCTGCAGATCTTGAGGCTGGAATTGAAGCAATGCTTGCGTCAAAAGAAGCCTACTTCCTTGAGGTTATTGTTGAAAAACGCGAAAAAGTTTTCCCAATGATACCAGCTGGATCAGGTGTTGCTGAAATTAGACTATCTTAGGAAGGGATTAAAATGACTAACGTTAAAGATCATGATATGCATATCATTACCATTGCGACGCGTAATTCATTACGTGTATTGCAAAGAATATCGGGATT
>DPRZ01000264.1 GCA_003538525.1 Neisseriales bacterium | reverse complement strand
TGCGCCATGTCTGGCGCACCTAAGCGAAGCCTTGCATAACTGCAGGGCTTTTATAATTTACGATGCTCTAAGGCTGGTAATTTAGAGCGAACTTCTTGCAAACGTAAAGAACTCAATTCCGCATAAATGATTTGCTCACCCTCGGCACAAGATGCAAGCACCTCACCCCATGGATCACAGATTAAACTATGCCCATAAGTTTTACGCCCAGATTCATGTTCACCACCTTGATTCACCGCAACAAAATAACACTGATTTTCAACCGCTCGTGCGCGCGCTAATAATTCCCAATGAGCTAAACCTGTTTGATAGGTAAATGCTGATGGCAACAAAATAACATCCACTACACCCATAACACGAAATAATTCAGGAAAACGTAGATCATAACAAATTGACAAGCCAACTTTAAATCCATCGATCTCACAACAAATTACTTTATCCCCAGCAACAAAATTAACGCCTTCATCATATGCAACGACGCCATCATTAAATTTAAATAAATGAATCTTATTATACGCACACAATAAATTACCATCTGGAGCGTACATCAACGCCGCATTGTAATATTTATCCATAATTGCAGACTTCAAGGGTATGCTTCCAGCTAATAAATAAACTTGATGTTCCACTGCCAGACGTGCCAACTCAGTTTGGATAACTCCATTGCCAAGTTCTTCGGCGATAGCAAATCTATCCTTCAACTCAGGCGCACAAATTTGAATAAAGAACTCGGGCAGTACCACCAAACGAGCAGAATTTGAAGCAGCTTCTTTAATCAACCGTGCGGCAGTTGACAAATTCATTTGCCAATCTGGCACTGAGAGCATTTGAAGCGCTGCAACTTTCAATGATTTGGCTGTCATTTAATTACCTATAGTTGAATTCATGTTTTTAAATAATTGATCTGATAAATCAACTCTCTTAACACTAGGTTTCTTTAAGTCCCCTGTCACATGATAGCCGACTGTAAATAAATCATTTTGGGCATCACCAGAAAGTAATTCACCAACATAAACAGCCAGACCAACAACTGGATTTAATGTAGCAAAGCCTGCAGTTAACGCTACTGCAAAGCCAATTTTTGGGGTAATCGCAACTTCTGCATCCAAGGTATTATTTGCAAAATTAACTTTCCCTGCGCTCTTTATACTAGCCAAAGGTCCTGACATATAAACTTGCTTTAATAAAACTTGTGAGGTTAATATATCAACATTTAAATCCAAGCGATTAAAATAAAAGCCTTTTTTAAAGATGCTGTTAATATCACCACTACCGAATTCGAATAAACCTTGTAAATTAATAATACTTAAAAGACCGCCAAAAACGCCTGGGTCAACTTTAAGTAATTTACCTGAGGTCATTTTTGCTTTAATCGTCCCTACCGTTTGCAGCAAGTTAAAATCTTGAAACGCACCATTCCATTGTAACTCAGTTTCAAGCGTACCGTGCCCATCACTAATAATACGCCCAAAATCAAGATTATAAACCGAATTACCCAAATTTTTAACTTTTGCCGTTGCTGAAAAATCAACATATGACATGTTTCTACCACAACCAAAGCAGTAATTAGTCCCATTAAAGCTAATCTCGGCATCCTGATTACTCATCACACCGCTCTCCATATACAAATCAACACCTTCCTGATGAAGCATGGTGCTAACCCGACCTAAATTATGATTCTGATAATAGAAATTATTTATACTCACACTAATATCAGGCAACTGGATATGATTAACCGACTCAGAGCCATTTACAAAATTAATCTTAGTTGCGCTCTCACTGCTTGGAGTCTTTATTTTTTTATACAGCATGAATTTATCCAAGCGTAGCTGAACTTTAGACTCAGCGTAATTAAAATCTCCTGCTCCATTAGCAATCGGTGAATATAGATTAAAGTAGGTTTGCTTGCTATCCACCACCATATTAACAACGCCAGCACCCAAACTCATTTTACCTAATTCTAAATTAGCCGTTTGCATATAAATTTGTAATGGGAACACATTCCGTTGATAATGCGATTGGCTCGCTAAATTATCGCTCCCTGATGAATGTTGCGATAAGCTTGTACTATTTTCAGCTGTTTTGATCAACTTAACCGTTTTGGTAACTTTAGTAACCATCGCTATCCACTCCTCAATATTAACCTGTGCTAGGTTAACATTGATGCTCATCACCGAGTTAGGATCAGGTTTATCCAAATAACTAACTCCACGACCAATCGCAATTTGCCCATTTGTTGCGGCGGATTTTGAAGAAATAAATTGCTGTCCTTTTAATAAATCAGCGTAGGACCAACGAATAACCACACCCGAATTATTTGGCGCAGGTTGTAAATTTAAACTCATTGGCTGAGATTCACTCGCTAATTTCTTCAATGGCGTAGGTGCATCAAAGCTTACACCTTGCAACTGACTATTAGCATTAAGATTTTCAATACCATGTTTACCTATCTGAAAGTCAATAAAGGTATTGGCTTTACCACTCACAATAGATTCAAACAAAGGTAAATAGAATTTAGTTACGGCTTGATAATCTAAATCTGGCGCAAAAATCTTAAACCACATCTTATCATTCGCATCAACTCCAGCGGTTAATTTAGCTTGAGAATTAAACGCGGTTGCAACTAAACTCTTAATTTCAACACCACGTTGGGTAAATCCCAAATCACCATTCACCGCGCTAAGTTCAGGAATGGGCAAATCAAATTTAACTTGATTATTGTCAAAATGATAAATCCCTTTAACTTCAGTATGTTTAGGATCTTTAAATGGAACTTTTAAATGAATTTTGACACTACCATTACCCTCAGTGATTAATTTTTCGGGTAATTTACCAATTACATCATTAATCGGAGTATGTTTCAAATAATCCATAAAATTAGCCGTACTACCATGAGCATTTCCATCGGCAGTCAAATAAACCCCATTTGGGTCCGAAAAATCAGGAATAACCACCACGGTTGAATCAAGTTGATTATGCTGTAAAATCCCCGAGGTTGGTTTAATCGTAATATTTGTATTTTTAAGTATAAATTGTCCACGAATCTGTTCAATTGGCGGCCAATCTTTAACATATTGAACTTTAGCATTATCCAAGTCAGCGGTAATATAAAATAACCCATTGCCATCACGAAACGGAAAATTACTTAATGACCCCTTAAGCAACATATTCGCATTAGCCGCATGACCGCCAGCCAACCCCATATTGAGCCATTTATGCACGCTCATTGGAATGGCCTTCGGTAAATAATCGCCAATTTTACTAATTAATGCTCGCTCCAAGTGTGCATGCATGGTTAAGTAACTCGGACTAATTGGTTTAGATGGATCATTGGTATAAACGCCATCTAACCAACCTTTAAAGTCTTTGGTTTCAAGATTCGTGCGATGAATATTAACCGTTAAGATTTTTTTATCTGAGAGACTCCAATCAATTTGACTTTGCAATGATTTAAATTCATATGGAATTAAAAAGATTTGGTCATAGTTCAAAACGCTATTTTTTAAACTCAAATTTAATTTTCCTGCGTCGTTACTCAGATCAAGCGTCCCACTAACATGGCTTAAACTTGGATAATCTGAACGAGTAGATTTTATTGAAATATCGTTAAAATCCGCAATTAACTCATAACTCTTGGGGGCAATAAATCCCCCCTTCCAACTATACTTAATCTGCTTAATAATCCCATCAATATTTAATCCCTTGGTCGCATCAAATAAGCTCAATAAATTATTCAATGCAACCAAATTAGTATTCGATAAATGCACATTACCATTTTGGTTAATTACATATTTACCCTCGGCTTCAGCATTATCAAATAAAGCCCCTGCGCTGGTCACCGCAACTAAATTTTTGGCTTGAATAGTATAATATTTCTGGTCAATTAAATCTATATTTAGCGTTCCACCAAGCTTAGGAAAATTAACTAAATTAGCATCCGACATGGCTACTTTAAAATTATTAATATCAAAATTAGCCGCCAATTTTTGCAAGCGCCCTTTGTGCATACTCGCTTCCAGTGCTGTAGTTCCATCAAACCCCTGCTCCGCAACTACATTTGGTAAATAATTCTGTAACTTAGAAACAAAGGTATTTTTATCACTTAAAGTACGAACCTTGAGCGAAGCGTTGTCCCAATGTTTCCAATCTTCAAATTTGCCACCTTGCCACTTTAACTCGGCTTCTAAAAAGTTCAGATCAGTTTTACCGTAAACGTCAATATACAAACGACGTTTACTCCATAAATTACGTTCTAAGCCAATTCGGATGCTACGTAAATTCATTTCTGGTAAACCATTTTTTAAATCTAAAAAACTTAAATTCACATGATTCAAAACCACTTCATGTTGTAATAACAGCCATTTTTCAATATCAAAGCGGCTATTTTTGGTGTTTTCTAAGGTTTGATCCAAAGGGTCATAAACCGTTATCCCATTCAAAATTAAATTGCCTTTGATATCTTGCTCTAGTTTTAAATTTGCACCATCAAGGCTAATTTTATTAAAAATAGGTTTTAGATGCCAAATACTCGAATAAGACAACACAAAATCTAGATTATCGATGTGTAATTCTTGTTGGCGATGAATTGGATTAATTAATGAGGTGTTTTTTATAATTATTTCTGGTAAATAACTATTATTTAATTTAGTTTGAATCGACCCAAGCACTAATTCATAGGTGGTATATTTAAAGACGGCTCGCTCAATTCGTTGCTTATACGCATCCAGATTAATAAAAATATAACCTGTGACCGCAATCGAAACAATCACCAATAAAAGATAGAATAATACAACGTAAGCAATTACTTTAACTAACAGTTGACGGAGGGGAATTTGTTTCAAACTAATCGACATTCTACTTTGCTCTTAAACACTAGTGATGGGTAAATAATTTAGGTTAGTTAAAATACGTGTGTTAAAATATGCTACTATCACATATATAATCGAATATTATAACACTAAGCGTTGTGACTTAAATTCAATTTGAGTATAAATAAAGAAGGACTTTATCAAGTATCATGGAAAAACTCGTATCATCTATTTTCAAAGCCTACGACATTCGCGGAATTGTCGCTACCCAATTAACTCCACAAACTACCGAATTAATCGGGCAAGTGCTTGGCTCAATGGCCATAGAAAATCAAGTTAAAGGTTTAGTCGTTGGTTACGATGGGCGTTTAACCAGTCCAATGCTAGCTAAGAGTCTGATTAATGGCATTTTAAGTACAGGTTGTAATGTTTTTGAAATTGGTGAAGTTACAACTCCAATGGTTTATTTTGCTAATTATGAATTGAAAACCTATTCAGGGGTGATGATTACTGGTAGCCATAATCCACCAGAATATAATGGCTTAAAAATGGTTATGGCTGGCGATACCTTATCAGGTGACAAAATACAACAAATCTATCAACGCATTCAAGATAAACAAGTTATTCAAGGTAACGGAGTACATTACTGCGAGAATATTCTTGAAGCTTACTTCACGAAAATCACTTCAGATGTTAAACTTGCACGGCGTATGTCGATTGTAGTTGATGCAGGCAATGGTGTTGCAGGTAAAATCGCGCCACAACTTTATCGTCGTTTAGGTTGCAAAGTTTTAGGCTTATTTTGCGAAGTTGATGGTAATTTTCCAAACCACCATCCTGATCCATCCAAACCAGAAAATTTAAATGACTTAATTCATGCGCTTAACAGCACCGAAACCGAAATTGGCTTAGCCTTTGATGGAGATGGCGATCGTCTTGGTGTCGTTACCAAAGATGGCAATATAATCTACCCTGATCGCCAAATGATGTTGTATGCGGCGGATATACTTAGTAAAAACCCACAAGGTAAAATCATTTATGACGTAAAATCATCGCGCTTATTGGCCGATTGGATCAAAGAAAATCAAGGCATTCCAATTATGTGCCGCACAGGACATTCATTTGTTAAAGCTAAAATCAAAGAAACTGGCGCGTTACTCGCGGGCGAAATGTCAGGACATCTTTTCTTTAATGATCGTTGGAATGGTAGCGATGATGGAGTTTATGCTGGTGCACGCCTCCTTGAAATATTAGCTCAAGTTGAGGATCCATCTGAACTCTTAAATGCACTACCAAATGCAATTTCTACCCCAGAAATTAATATTCCTGTTGAATTTGAGGGTGAACAGCACCGCATTATTGCCGAACTTAGCCAAACGGCAAAATTTGAAGGCTCACAAGAAATAATTACCATTGATGGATTGCGTGTCGAATACCCGGATGGTTTTGGTTTAGTTCGTGCCTCAAATACCACACCAGTTCTCGTTTTACGCTTTGAAGCTGAAACCAGTAGTGCCTTAAAACGCATAATGGATCAATTTCGCAAGATTTTAAGCGCACATATTAAAAACCTCGATTTATAAGCTAATCAAACGGCAAATTTATCCACAACCGCTAAGACTAATTCATTGAAAGTTAGTTTCAGCAACAACATAAAGAAACAACAAAACTCATGAGTAATTTATCCGTAATTCAAACTATAGCGGTATATATAATACCGCTAATTTTCGCTATTACACTACACGAAGCTGCGCATGCTTACGCCGCAAATAAATATGGTGACAACACCGCAAAAATGTACGGTCGCCTGTCATTAAATCCAATGGTACATATAGAACCCTTTGGTACAATTATATTCCCTCTAATTAGTATAGTTTTAGGCGCGATGTCGGGGGGATTAGGATTTATTTTTGGCTGGGCTAAACCTGTACCAATTAACTATTCTAAACTCCATAACCCTAAACGTGATTTATTATGGGTGGCTCTCGCTGGTCCATTAGCTAATTTAGCCATGGCGTTAATTTGGGCGTTAATTCTCAAAGCTTCATTTCTATTGAGTAGCTATTTTGGCGTACCGCTGTATTT
>DPRZ01000038.1 GCA_003538525.1 Neisseriales bacterium | reverse complement strand
GGTAAAGTCTCTGAAGCACAATTAGATGAAGTTGCAGAAAAGGCGTTAAATGATGGATCTATCATTTACAATCCTAAAGAAGCAACCTTTAGTGACTTAAAAGCGCTGTTAGAAAAAGCTTGGTAAATATTGAAAAATAAGTAAATATAGCGGAAAAATTAGCCTGATGTTTTTTTAAACATCAGGCTTTTCCTTTGTAAAAATCAAAGACCATTTTTTATCAAATGGCACATTTCATGCTGTAAAAAGTTTACAAAGTGATTGGCAAAAGGTATCTAATTAGAGTAGATTGGCGCACTTTTGTTTTATTCGTATAGGGGGGATCGTTCGTCTCAAACGATCCTTATAAACATGACTGATCCTTGATCAACGATTAAGAGGATAACGCCGTTGACAAATATCTCTGGGACTCCATCGGCAGCTAAACTGCAAAAAACGCTGGGACTCTGGCACATCATTATTATCGGTTTAGCTTATATACAGCCCATGACGTTATTTGACACTTTCGGTCTTGTAGCGGAAGAAAGTCATTTTCACGTACCGACATCCTATATATTTGCACTCGTTGCAATTTTATTAACATCGCTAAGTTATGGTCATATGATTCGTCGCTACCCGTCTTCGGGTTCGGCCTATACCTATGCCCAAAAATCGATTCACCCCAATGTTGGTTTTATGGTCGGTTGGTCATCTTGGTTAGATTATTTACTCTCACCCATGGTCAACATCATTCTTGCTGTAATTTATCTTGAAGCACTGTTCCCAGATGTAAACCACTGGGTATGGGTCATTATACTGACCGCATTTATGACAGGTGTAAACTTAAAGGGTGCGCGCTTCGTTGCCAACTTCAATAGTTTAATCGTAGTGATTCAGCTGGTTGTGATCGCTGTCTTTACCTATTTGGTTTATAGCAAACTACAAGCAGGTTTTAATGCCGATGGCCCTATTTCTGCTGAGCAACGTTATCAGCTTTGGAGCCTTGAGCCATTTTGGAATGAGTTAACGTCAGTCGGTGCATTGGTTACTGGTGCCACCTTACTATGTTTCTCTTTTACTGGTTTTGACTCTCTTAGTTCACTTGCCGAAGAAACCAAAGATACTAAAAAAACCTTGCCTAAAGCGATTTTCTTAACCGCTTTAATTGCAGGTGTGATTTTCATTGTCAGCACCTATTTCATGCAAATTTACTTCCCGAACGATCCAAAAACATACTTTGAAGACGTTGCCGCGACACAGCCTGATATTTTAATGCTGGTTGGTGGTTCACTATTCCAATCTTATGTGCTGGCTTTTGCAATCGTGACGGTTATGGCATCGGGCATTTCAGCACATGCTGGTGTATCACGCCTTATGTTTGCCATGGGTCGTGATGGCGTGATTAATAAGAAAATCTTTGGTCATATCAGTCCTAGAAGCCTAACCCCGTCATACAATATTTTAATTGTAGGCGTCGTTGCTTTAACAGCTGGCTTTATGAATCTAGATACTGTGATTTCTTTAATCAGTTTTGGTGCTTTAACTGCATTTACCTTTGTCAATTTGTCGGTCATTTCACGTTATGCATTACGTGATGGCCGCACCAAAAATACGAAAGATATTTTAAACTTTGTGGTTGTTCCATTGCTTGGCTTTATGAGTGTATTTGCACTGTGGCTAGAAATTGAAGAAACCTCTTTAAAATATGGTTTATGGTGGGCAATGTTCGGTGTTTTATATCTTGGCTATAAAACCAAAGGCTTTAAACAGCCTGCACCACAGCATAATGAATTTGATGATTCACACTAATCTACTGATTCACTTAATAAAAAAAGACGCTGTATGCGTCTTTTTTTATATGCTTAATGTTTTCTGTAGCCAATTATTATTTATCTTTTTGAAGTTTTAGACATAAAAAAGCTGCTCGTAAGCAGCTTTTGCAACAATCTGTTTTTAAACCAAAGCTTCAAAACCTTGCTGACGCCATGCCTCATAAAGAATAATCGCAGTTGCATTCGATAAGTTCAAACTGCGCGAATTTGCTGCCATGGGCAAACAAATCCAATGTTTTTCTGGGAACATCATGCGTACACTTTCAGGAAGACCTCGCGTTTCAGGCCCCATCAACAATGCCACTGGACGGTTTAAATTTGAAGTATGTGGCGTTTCAGAACCTTTTGTCGTTAAAGGATAAATCGCATCATTTTCGATGCCATGTTCTTTTAAATGCGCCACACATTCAGCAAAATTTTCCCATACTTTCATATGTGCCCATTCGTGATAATCCAATCCTGCACGTCTAAGCTTTTTATCATCCAGTTCAAAACCTAATGGCTTAACCAAGTGCAATTGCGCACCGGTATTGGCACATAAACGAATGATATTGCCTGTATTTTGGGGAATATCTGGCTGATATAAAATCACGGCTAATTTATGCATCAATTACGCCAATAACGCATAGAGTTCACTGATATTATTCAGCAGATAGCGTGGATTGCATGCAGCTAATTCAGCGTGGTCTTGCGCTCCATGACTAACCCCGATTGCATCAATTCCAGCATTATGTGCCATCTGAATATCATGCGAAGTATCACCAATCATCACTGCTTTAGCCTTAGCAACGCCAGTAAACTCAAGAATTTCTTCAATCATCTGCGGATGCGGTTTAGAAAAACATTCGCAAGCTGTTTTGGTTAACATAAAATAATGACCATAGCCAGTACCAGCCAAAATATCATCAAGCATCGCACGCGAGCGCCCTGTTGCAATAGTAAGGAATTTACCCTCCGCGGTTAATTTATCCAAGGTTTCTTTGACATGCATAAATACGGGATTATCTAACGTATGGTCATTTAAGTATTGCTCATAAATTGCCACAAATTTTTGAAATAATTCAGGATTACCCCGCAACTCTGGCACAATATCCGTCACAACTTCAATAAAGCTTTTACCGATAATTGAACGCGCTAAATCATCACTAATTACATTTAAGCCCAAGACCTTACACGCATGAGTTGTTCCATCCACAATCGTTTGAGTGGTATTCATTAAAGTACCATCCCAATCAAAAATATATAAATCATAATTTAACATAAACGCACTCTAATCAAAATAATCGGCTAAATCGGCCCGCGTTAAAACAAAAACTACACCATCACCACTAATCGTTTCCAACCAAGTAAAAGGCAAATCTGGATAAAGTTCTTCTAATTCAAAACGATTATCACCCATTTCAACAATTAATACGCCAAATTCGCTCAAATAGTATTTAGCTTCATGCAAAATAGCTTCGACCAATTCTAAACCGCTTTCACCACCAGCTAAAGCCAAGCCTGGTTCAAATTTATACTCATCCGCCAAACTAAGCATCCGACGTTTATCAACATAAGGAGGATTGGTTACAATTAAATCAAATTGCCCTTGATAATCCTCAAGCTCATTAAATAAATCCGATTTTAACAGCGTAATTTGCTCACTCACCTGATTGCGTTTGAAATTCATTTTAGCTACTTCAAGTGCATCATCCGAAATATCACTAGCCACTACTTCGGCATCGTAAAAATAATCTGCCATAATTGTTGCCAAAGAGCCATTGCCTGTGCATAAGTCAAGCGCGCTATGCACCAATTCTGGATGCTCAATCCATGGCATTAATTTATCATTTAAAATAATTTCGGCAATAAATGAGCGCGGAATAATCACTCGTTTATCGACATAAAAACTATAACCCTGTAAAAAAGCTTCATTGGTAATATACGGCAACGGAATACGTTCTTCTACCCGTTGCTTAATTCGTGCCAAAATTAAACTTTTTTCTTCATCTAATAATTGTGCATCTAAATATGGTTCAAGCTGATCAATCGGCAAATGCAAGCTTTGTAAAATCAAGCACACCGCCTCATCATAAGCATTAGTTGTCCCATGACCGAAAAATAAATTATTTTTGCGAAATTCTGATACCGCATAACGCAAAAAATCGCGAACGGTATTAAACTTAGTTTGTGGCATCCTATTTCCCTTTGTTTATTATTATGTCGATTTATTCTAAATAAATTTTACTTTTTGGTAAAAAATCAAGCTATTTTAATTTAATTAATTCCCTAACTCAGGCTAATTTTTAGCGGATTAAGTGCAATATTTAACACATACTACATCCCACTATAACTAGTAAGTATATAATAATCACCACTTGCTATGTATTTTTTTTTACCTAGCTTGCCAAATTCATTTAAAATTACGCCCGAGAAATACTAAAACTCAAAAAAAGAATAATTACTTAACCTAAAAAATAACCCAGCTCAACTCGCACTAAACTCCTTCAGGAAACGTAGCCGCGTTAAAATAGCACAAATATCACATTAGGAACTCAGCTTACATGAAAAAAATATTACTGACCTGTTTGGGCATTACCCTCTCTAGCTTTGCCGTAGCAGCCACGCAAACTTCAGATCCAATTCTGGATGCAGTTGCACCAAAAACCACCAGCACAACGGCTAAAACTAGCAAGCCAGCTGTAAAAAAACATAAGACTAAAAAAGCTAGCTCAAGCTCTCAACCGACTAGCGCAACAAACCGCGTACCTAAGTTATATTCTTATTCTGCCTATGCACTTGATGCAAACACCAATCAAGTTGTGTTAAGTAAAAATCCAGAGGTTTCTCTGTCAATTGCATCAATCACTAAATTAATGACCGCAATGGTAATGCTCGATGCGGGGCGTGATTTGGACGAATATATTACAATAACTCAAGATGATGTAGACAATTTAAAAAATACTTCTTCACGATTAAAAGTTGGCATGCAATTACGCCGCCGTGATTTACTCTTATTAGCCTTAATGTCATCAGAGAATCGTGCCGCAAATTCAATTGCGCGCACCGCTTATCCAGGTGGAATGAAAGAATTTCTTCAAAAAATGAATGCTAAAGCACGCTCATTAGGTATGAATAATACTCAATTTTATGATCCAACTGGTTTGACCGTTAATAATAAATCAACCGCCATCGATTTATCCAAAATGGTGCAAGCTGCGTTTAAATATGAATTAATTCGTGAGGATACTACCACCAAGAGTGCGGATGTAATGCTAAGTCCACGCTACATTCATCGTTACGTGAATAGTGATGCACTCGTGCGCGGTAACTCATTCCAAATTGAATTATCTAAAACTGGTTTCATTAATGAAGCTGGACACTGTTTAGTACTTTATGCAATCGTCGATAATCGCCCAATTGTAATGGTGTTTTTAAATAGCGCAGGTAAAAGCGGACGCTTAATTGATGCAATGACGGTCAAAAGCTTCGTTGATCGGATGCAATAATAGTTATAGGGCATAAAAATGCAAGCGACTTCCACTACATCAAAATCAGCTTCAATTAAAGTCAAAGCTCTGTGTATATTTTCAAACGCAGGGCGCATTCTGCTGGGCGAAGGCTTTGATCCACACAAGCAGGAACTCTATTTACGCCCACTAGGTGGTGGCGTGAATTTTGGTGAAACCCATCTTCATGCAATTCAACGCGAAATAATGGAAGAACTAGGTTTAGCCATTACTGATCTCAACCTAATTAGCGTCATAGAAAATTTCTTTACCTTTAATAATCAAGCTGGTCATGAAATTATTTTTGTTTATGATGCAAAATTTATAGATAGCAGCGTATATCTCCAAGATAATTTTCAAGGTCAAGAAAGCGATGGAACACTTTTCAAGGCACGCTGGTTAGCGCTGGATTCAATTAATGCCAACACTCCGCCGATCTATCCAACTGAATTAATTCAACACCTCAAACAGCAATGTGAAAAGTTAGCAAAAAACCAGCCTTAATGACTGGTTATGTTATTATTTAATATTCATCCATATCTACATGTTGAGACAGTTTGATAATTTTATCGCGCTCGCTCTGGGCTAATTTAGCTTTACACGCTGAGTGGCAAAACCAGCCAGAAAATAACGTGACCAACCACGCTCGCATCGTTTTCATTTTGTGACCTCCATTAAAGTTGGTATATTCTACTAAAATAGTAGGATATTTGTCAATTGTATCTCATCGCGCTGATTGTGCATTATTTACAAGATTTACTCAGCGACTATATGGATGCTACCAAAATAAAATCTATCCACTTCGTCAATATAAAATAGAATTAGATTACAGAGTTGACATCCGCTAAAATTAATTTGCAGTACATAGCAGTAAATAATATACAATATTGTTGTTATCACCAACTAATTAACTACCGATTTCCATACAAAAAGAGGATATCATGAAAATAAATAAACTCAAACCCGCAAAATTGCTACTTTGTGGATATGCATTACTGGCACTACTTAGTGGTTGTAGCAGCGGATCTAGTTCAACCGATCAACAGCAACCATCAAACAATCAAGGAACGTTATCATTTGACTATACAGATAGTAGTCTGCCAATTACTAATGGCAGTGTACAAATACTTCATTTGCAATTGAATAATAGTACTGATAAATTAAATCATACTACAACTATTTTCGTCGATGATCCAGAAATTGCCAGAGTTACACCTAATACTTGTACTTTAAATTCAGATTACCCATCATGTCAAATAACTGTGTATGGAATAAAAAATGGAACAACTGGATTAAATGTAGTTAGCCGTGACTTTCCTGCACTAAAACTAACTAATACAGTCAGTAACAGTATAAATTATGGAGCACTTGGGGTTGAGAGTTCATTATTCCAAGACCCGACGTCTTTAGAATCGTCATCAACTGTTCATACCCAATTTAGTAAATACCCTATAAATGGCTTCTATCAAATTTATGTCACTGGCGGATTAATGTTCAGTTCTGGTATTAATGCAGGTCAAGCCGTATTTAATGTGACCGCAACACAACCTATCGTTGGTCCAGGAGGAAATTCCGTCAATTCGTGTAATATAAGTAGCTTTGCTCCAGAATGCACAGTCACATTTTATTTACCAGAAAACCAAGTTAACAATCCGAATCTAACCTTAACGGCTAATATGGCAGGAAGCATACTCGCAGGCATACCAGCTACAACATACAAAAACATTACTATTATTGAATCTGCTAATCAAAATATTTACAAAGGAACCTTACAATTAGGTACACAAACCAGTGCTCTTGGCTCTAATTCTGCCAATATACCAGAAAGCATGAGCACGCCATTATTCATAAATTGGAATAAAGTTGCTTTTCCGAGTGGTCATGTTAATTTAAGCATTACGTCTAGTAATACGTCAACTATTAGTTTCTACAAATATAATGACGGTGACAATATTCATCGCCAATATATTGACTCAGTACAATGCACTTTAGCCTACCCACCAAATCAGGTTACTAATGCACCATACCAAAACAATGGTCTTAATTGTGGTTTTGGAATAATTGGTTTAGCTCAGGGACAAGCCACCATTACCGCAAAAATAACCAGTGCTGAATCTGGCTTGGCTAATTTAGTAATTGCTCCACTAACCTTAACCGTAGAGCCACAAAAAAATGCGATTCGAACGATTACCATTACTAATAATGCTAACGAAAGTATTGCACTTGGAATAACTCAAGGTGGCGCTAATGCCTATATTAGCCCAACTCAAATTGCAGTAGTTCCAGCAGCTCCTAATGCCAATAGTGCACCAGGTGGCGGCTCACAATGTGGTATAACAGCCAATAATCAAAATGCGTGCCCAATAGGTTCGACATGTTTACAAGGCGGTGAATCAATAATTGCAGGACAAAATGCACCGTATTATTGTTATTATGATCAGCCACAGGTATCTTGTGTAAATGGCAGTTGCTTGAATAAATACCAATTACTTGCAGGAGGAGTTGCTCAAATTCAAATATCAGGTTCAAGTGGCGAAAGCGATCCAACAGGAATCATTTGGTCTGGAAATTATTTTGCTCGGACAAAATGTGATGCGACAACTGGAATCTGTGAAAATGCCACCTGTGTTGGTAAAGCTGGTGGCTTGGTATGCGGTCCTGGAGTTGGAGGCTCGCCTGGAGTTAACACATTATCCGAAGTAACGTTTGCTCGCTTGGATTACTATGATGTATCAATCATAAATGGCATAAACTTCGCGATGGAGTTTGGTCCGAATAATTTGCCATCCAGTTACTATGCTTGTGGAATTGCAGGTAATAAAAACAGCAGCAAAGCAGGTGGATTAACGGTTGCGCCATGGAATATAACTCCTGAATCAATCAATGTCTATCCATTCCCTAATGGCAAGACGATTACAGGTGAATCAAACTCATATTATCGCTGGGTATCATATGAAAAAAATCCTGAATCATGCATAACCGATAGTGCATGTACTAATTCAAACTATAAATGTGGATTTATTGTTCAAACACCGGCAAATGCATCACAGATAACCGAATCAACTATCCCTATTAACGAGCCAACCACAAACTATACTCGTTATTGTGGCAAACCACTTAGCTGGTTAACTGCAGATACAATCTATGGCTTTGAGTCAAACACAGCATATACCAACACCTTGCCATTTAATTTTGCTCAATCTTTCAGCTTTCCAGCATTACCGAGTGGACAAACTAGCGTCAGCGTTGGTGATCTATTACAATGTGCGAATAATACATATAGTCCATATGGCTCAATTCCTGCTGGTGTATATGGTAATTCTGCCCTTGCCTGTGGTGGAGTAAACTGGGAAGCATTAGGTGTTACAACCTATATCACAAAGGCACCACAAATCACGAATCAAAATTGGGTAAATAATGTACAACCGACTATAACCTGGATGAAAAAAACTTGTCCAACCTGTTACACTTTCCCATTTGATGATGTAAGCTCAACATTTACATGTCCAGCGGAGAATTTAATAACCGAGAATGGTGCATATATGCTTAATATCTCCGACATCATTAAATAATCGCACTAATCGTTTCAAAAAGCGGTAACGGAGCTTAACGCTCCGCTATTGCTTTTTTTAAGTAACTTTACATTGTTTCACAAGCATAAATTAAATAAGTTTTGCTTAAATAAAACTAACTAACATCAAAGGCTTTTATATAGCAGACGACAGTTAATTCAGGAATACTACTAAAAAAATCAACTTAAGTATTTTACAATTAAATTTATATGGTATAAAATAATCATTCTCTGCCATTATTTATCATCATCAATGTAAAATAGAATAGTGTTACAGCGTTGGCATTGCCTAAAATGGGTAACGCGAATGGTTTGCTCATTTTTGCATTTATAACAAATTACATCACCATTGGCTTGAATTAGTTTTGGATGATTGATCCGATAATCTTGTAGTGAACCAAATTTATGTAAATAACGCTGATACAAGAACAGCTCAATTTTATCTTTTACATAGAAAATCGCAGCTATAACTAATATCGCAATTA